>JBMNTM010000011.1:0-19654 GCA_050945735.1 Desulfosporosinus sp. | reverse complement strand
TCAGTTCTCGTATCTCGATGATTCCCATTGGGTCAAGGCCGTTAACAGGCTCATCCAAAATCAGGAACTCCGGGTTTGTAATCATTGCCATAGCCAGCGCCAGCCGTTGCTTCATCCCGAGGGAAAATTCTTGGCTTTCTTTTTACCCGTATCAGCCAGTCCAACCAAGTCAAGTGTTTGTTTAATAACACTCTTATCGGAAACTCCGGCCAGAATGCATTGGATATTAAGATTCTGTTCGGCAGTCATATTTGGATAGACCGCCGGTGTTTCGATGATTTGACCGATACGCCGCCGGGCGCGTTGCAACGCCTTCTCGCCGGTTTGCCCGAATAATTCCACCTCACCACCGGTGACTGAAATCAGCCCGACGACAGCACGCATAAATGTTGTTTTTCCCGCACCGTTTAAGCCGATCAGCCCGTAAATCTGGCCCCGCTTGATTTCCACGCTCACATTTTTGATAGCGTAAGTGTCGCCGTATTTCTTGCTGATATCTCTAGTGCGTAATACATATTCCCTCATACAAAGTCCCCATCCTTTCTGAGGTAGAAACGGCAATAAGGAAACTTCTTACAGTTTCTTTAACCTAATTCTCCTTATAATTGAGTACAAACATAAGTATAAAACACAAAAAGCAAGGAAAAATTAAAAAAGTATTAAAAAAGTATAAAAAAATAACAGGGCAATAAAGCATAACCATTATACAAAAGGTTTAACACCTTTTTGCATAATGGTTAATAGATAACTGTTTTGGTAGCCGGACTGTTATTTTATTTGATACGAAAATTAAAAAACAGCAAGAACTGGCTCTTGTTAACCACCCATTCCGTCGGGCACAACTACCGATGGAAATTGGGCTGGAGGGTAAAGCATCCTTAATTTATCATTGGGTATAATATTTCCTTGCTTCTGGTTAAATAATATAGTATTAAGAAAAATTCAGAAGGGTGAACTCAACTTGGAAAGAAAAGAAATTTATCTTGCCGGAGGATGCTTCTGGGGTATTGAAAAGTATTTAAAAGCTATCCCGGGAGTCAAGAAGACTGAAGTAGGTTATGCAAACGGGATAATTCCAAATCCCAGTTATGAAGATGTCTGCCACAAGAATACAGACCATGCGGAAACCGTCAGAGTTGAATATGACCCCGAATTCATTACCCTAACTCATATCCTCAGTTTATTTTTTAAAGTGATTGATCCGACTTCTGTCAACAGGCAAGGAAATGATATCGGAAACCAATACCGGACAGGAATTTATTATGTGGATCCGAAGGATGAACCAGTCATACTGGCTGCAATTACAGAATTGCGAAAAAAATATGATCGGCGCATTGCTGTCGAGATTAAACCATTGAAAAATTACTATCCGGCTGAAGAGTATCACCAGGATTACCTGTCAAAGAATCCAAACGGCTATTGCCATATTGAAAAAGGCGCTTTTGATCTGGCACGCCAATCCATCGTCAATCCATCGGACTACTCTGTTCCAGAGGAAGCAGAGTTAAAAAAGAAGCTAACGCAGCTCCAGTATCGGGTCACCCGGGAGAATGCTACTGAAGAACCTTATCGAAACGAATATTATGATCAGTTTTCTCCCGGGATTTATGTGGATATCGTCACCGGGGAGCCTCTGTTTTCATCTGCAGACAAATTTGACGCCTGTGGCTGGCCTGCTTTTTCCAAGCCTATTGATCCCGCTGTCATTTATACTAAGTTAGACAAATCGTGGGGAATGGTGCGGGAAGAAGTCAGAAGCCGCGTAGGCGACAATCATCTTGGTCATGTTTTCCCTGATGGGCCAAAGGAATCTGGCGGCCTCCGCTACTGTATTAACAGTGCCTCTCTCCGCTTCATTCCCAAGGAAAATATGGAGGCAGAGGGATACGGCAAATACCTCCCATTATTGGATGATAACAACAAGTAACATCGTTTATCAAGTGTTGAGTACTAAACATACTGAATAGTCCTACCAGCGATCTACTAGTTCCTCAGTATCCGAATGCTAATATTTTCTAATCTCATTGACTATCTGTTCTTGCCAAGGGCAAATATTTGATTTGACTTTTGAGACCAAAGGGATTATTATGTTACTATATTGATAATGGTTATCAATCTCAAATATAAAATAAGGAGATTCTTTTAATATGCTGTTATATGAGGCAAGACCAGGAAATATTAAGCAGATCAGAAATGTTTTAGGCAATGAAAAAATTCGGAAATTTTTATTTACCTTAGGATGTTCTGAAGGAGAAGAGATTACATTGATTTCTATACTGGGAGGACACTATATAATTAATCTCAAAGGGAGTCGCTATGCAATAGACAAGAAACTGGCCAAATCCATTGAGCTTGTATCCTAGGCACTTTTTTAAAAGGATTTTGATAATGATTATTAAAATCAAAAGGGTTTACTGGAGGATTAAAGATGAAGATCGCTTTAGCGGGCAATCCAAACTCAGGAAAAACTACTTTGTTTAATGCCATTACGGGCAAGACGGAATACGTGGGCAATTGGCCGGGAGTAACAATCGAAAAAAAAGCGGCAAACCTGAAACGAAAATTTAAGACCTTTGAAACTAAAGGCCGTTTCGGTACACTAGGTAAAGGAAAACGGCGCAACCAAATCCGGGTCATTGATTTGCCCGGTGCCTATTCAATTTCTCCATATACAGGGGAGGAGGCAATTACAAGGGATTTTATTCTTAATGAGAAGCCGGATGTTATTATTAACATAATTGACGTAAACAGTCTGGAAAGAAGCTTATTTTTCACAACTCAACTGCTAGAGCTGAACATTCCAGTTGTCATTGCACTTAATAAATATGATATATTAAGAAGTCTTGGTGACATAATTGATGTCAAGGGTTTGTCAGAAGCACTGCAATGTGAAATAGTTGAGACGATAGCTAATGATGGCGAGGGCCTAAAAGAACTTATTTCAAAAGCTATTCAAGCTGCAGGGACGAAAGCACAGGCAGTGCCGGTATTTAAAGGAAAAGGGTCTGAAGACGATGATAAGGCTAGACAAGACTATATTAAAACAATTACCAATAAATATTTGATAAAAAAAAGAAAAGCCTATGAACTCACTTTATCTGACAAGCTTGATCGGGTTGTAGCCAATCCTCTTTTGGGGCTTTCTCTGTTTGCTCTGATCATATGGGCTGTTTATGCGTTTTCAATAAATGGTTTAGGTGGATTGGCATCTGAATATATTAATGAGACTTTGTTTGCAGAAATAATCCCAAACGCTGCCAATATTTTTTTTGAAAAAAGCGGCGTCAATCCTTTGCTTCAGGCTCTCATCGTTGACGGGGCAATCGGTGGTGTAGGTGTAGTGCTTAGCTTCTTACCGCTTATCATAGTGCTCTTTTTTTGTCTTGCTTTACTTGAAGACTGTGGTTATATGGCAAGAGTTGCCGTAATTATGGACCGTTATTTTAAATGGATTGGTTTATCCGGCAAGTCAGTTATTCCTATGATTGTGGGTTCCGGGTGCTCAATTCCCGGTGTAATGGCCGCAAGGACGATTGAAAACGATAATCAGAAAATAGCAACCGTCATCCTAACTCCTTTCGTGCCCTGTGGTGCAAAGCTACCTATTATTGCCTTATTTGCCGCTGTCTTTTTTCCTAACGCAACCTGGGTATTCCCTGGCGTCTACCTGATCGCAATTGCCTTAATCATTATTGGCGGATTTTTACTAAAGTTAATATTTAAATTTGAAAGATCATCATTTTTTATTCTTGAACTTCCAGAATATAAGATGCCAAGTCTAAAACACGCACTGAAGCGAATGTTTATCCAAGCAAAAGCGTTCATTTATAGAGCTTCAACGATTATTTTGGTTATGAATACCATAGTTTGGTTTATGCAAACCTATGGCTGGAATTTACAACCTGTAGAGGAGCAAGCTATTAGCATTTTAGCCTCTGTCGGAAACATTGTTGCCCCATTGTTGATACCATTGGGATTTTCTGGTTGGCAAATGGCCGCCGCCACATTAACCGGTTTCATTGCAAAAGAGAATGTTATCGCAACTTTTGCGATTATTCTGGCAGCTTCAGAAGGAGCTATGCACTTACCAGGCGGTGCACTGGCTGATCTTTTCACACCTGTGACAGCATTTGCTTTCCTGGTATTTAACTTGTTCATCCCCCCTTGTTTTGCCGCAATGGGAGCGATGAACGCTGAACTTGGCAGCCGTAAATGGCTTGTCAGAGCCATTTTATTTCAATTAGGGATTGGATACACTTTGGCAATGCTTATAGCACAGATGGGAACATTGCTGGTGTATGGCGAATTATCAAGTGGTTTCGTGCCTGCAATTTTCTTAACTGTTTTGATAGCCGGACTGTTATTTTATTTGATACGACGAAGCAATAAAAAATCAGCAAGAGCCGTCTCTTGTTAAAGAAAGGAGTATTTGAATTTGATGTCGACACTCGTTGTAGGGATAATATTTTTTAGTATTATTGGATATGGCGGTTATAAATATGTGAAGGATATCAAAAACAATACCTGCCCTGGATGCTCGCCAGATTGTACAGTATCCAGATGCAAGAATAAGATTGTCTAATAGTTCATCTATCTAATATGATATATATCTAAGATATAAAGGAAAAGGACCGGGTGTAAATGGGCATAAAAGCTGATTTCAAAAAACAATTAAACAAAAGTAATCTTAAACTAACGGGACAGCGACAAATAATCCTAAATTCCTTAATAGAAAACAATAAAAAACATCTTAATATCGAAGAAATTCATCAACTGCTTTTGCAACAAGGCAATAGGATTGGAATTGCAACTGTGTATAGGACATTAAATTTGCTTGAAAAGCTTGAGCTTGTAAGCAAAATAAATGTTGATGATGGGTATACCAGGTATCAACTTCTGGAAACACAGGAAGAACATGAACATCATCATCTCATCTGCGAACGCTGTAACAAGATAATAGACATACAGGATGATTTGCTGGATTCGTTAGAAAAACAAGTTCATGATCAATATGGCTTTCATGTGACAAATCACAAAGTAAAGATATTCGGCGTTTGTAAGGAATGCTTGAGAAAGTAGTCTCCTGACTAAGATTATCCTGGAGTCTATAGTAGAAACAGCTGATTTTACTAGCACCATCTTGCAGTCACAAAAACTAGATGATGTTGCTAAATATTTTTTTCATTTTTTCGCGTATCTTATTGGTCTCCTTTAACGCGTAGTCTCCTTTGAAAGTAGATAAAAATCGGAAAGGGAATAATAATCCATCCCAAACTTTTTATCAGACTGTTTGTAGCCCGGTCACTCTGTCTTTCTTTCTCTGCAGCGACCATCGCATCATATCTTTCTTTAATTTGATCCTCGGTGAGATTTTTAGACCCAGAATCCATCCTTTCCTTGCCAAATTGTTTATACTCCTCGAAAGATTGGTAATATCCAGTCGGTGCAACCATATCAGCAATTGCCATAAATGCAGCTACACTCCCACCAATGGTCATCATTAAGGTTGTGAACACTACCAGATAGAGGTATACTTTTTTAATCATTTCTTCGCCTCCTGTTTTCGAGTCGCCTTTCACACCGGCAATTAATAAACCAACTAAAGCTAAAAACACTATTGGGACAATTATTGAAATTACCATTTTTGACACCTCCATTCTAATATTGCCCCCGTGGTCAAGACATATTTTAATCAATAGCTATCATAAATTTTTTCCCGTATCTTTCCTTGTAAATACACCCTTATCTTCACTCATTATCTATGTTAGTGTAATATTACACCTTTTATATATACTTTTCCATCTATATTCTTCATCTTCTGAAAAAATACTATAAGATACTTTTATCTATTTTTTGAATTAATAAAAACACAGTCAAACGAGTTATAAACCCCTAATTGGCAAGGAAGAATAACCTTCCTGCCCGTCTTTGAAAAGCCGATTCCGGTTATTTAACCCCGGCCGAAATGGAGGAAAAATGAAAAAAGTTAAAATTACTGTTATGAAAATGGCTTGCTATAAAGATTTAATCGAAAAATATGAAAATCCAATCACACACGCTTGCGATATGAAGGAAGGGCAGGTTTTTATAGCAAATGGCTGGCGGAAACCCGATGCGATGTGTGATAGTGCCTGGGAGAGTATGTCCGCCTTTGTAATGGCTTTAGCTCATGGCGGTGAGGATTTTTATGATGGCTGGATGAAGAATAAAAAATCTGCAATGATATCATGTAACGATGGATTCCGACCAGTCAGTTTTTTGATTGAAACTATGAATGAGGACGCAGATCGAGAAGGGGGCACGGCCAAATAAATTTCTCAGCTTCAGAGGTTTCCAAATACTGAATCAATAATTTGTAGGGATTCCCTTTGTCATGTCTTATTGCCCTTGCTTTTCTTATGGGAATTCTACATACGCGCCTTCTATGAGTCGGGAACTTTTTGATAACGACTTCAAATTTGTAGATTTTGGAATTCATAGGTTATCTCCTTACGATTGGATGCCTAATTACTGTTTTTAGTTTCTCCGGTGCTGTCTTACGTGGATCACTTATATATATTTCGTGGTGTTGCCGTAAGCCGGACATCACTGTTTTGTATCCCTGTGATTCAATGAACTCTTCCAGTACCGCAATAGTAGACGGCTCATCGTTATAAGAACCAATGTGCATAATCTGAACACACAAGCCTTCTGTGAAGTCCTCAAGGCGGGCTATTGATGTGTCAAGCCCCGGCTTTTTCTTTGACAGGCTCGCCTTTGCAGTTTCAAAAACCTCGGGTGTGACAAACTCCGGCTGACGGATCATAATCATCCAGCTAAATTCGTCCTTCCTTCCGATAACACTACCATCGAAAAAGTTATCCTCAAACCACCACAGTCCCTCTAACGGCGGAACAACATAATCAAAATATCCCGCCGGCTGAGCACCACCCTTCTTACTCATTTTGATGGCATAGGATAAACCATACAGCACTTCCACGGCCTCCTTGTAAAATGCAGAAGTATTAGGAGCGCCCTTACCCTCCGCCATAATGAAACGCATTGTCGGCACATCAATGATCCTTGGTTTATTCTTAGGTAAGTACAGATCTTTATATTCTTTTTTAAAATCAAATGCGGCCATAAATAACAGTCCTTTCTTATAATATTTAGATGTTCTTATCAGGTTGTTTGCCATTGACATGTTTTGTTTTTACCATCAACTAAATCAAGAACAGCGATAGAAACAGACAAAATGGATACTTGGATCAGCACAGAACCTATTTATTAAAAGTGACTGATTTCCCATCGCATGTAGCCACAATTGTACTGTCTTTGTCCGTCCTAAATACCTGAACCCCTGCACCAGAAAGCCTTGATAAGACAGTAGCTGCCGGGTGTCCATAGTTATTGTCTAATCCAACAGAAATAATTGCATATTGTGGTGAAACAGCTTTCAGATAACTACTTGTTGTCGAAGTACTGCTGCCATGATGCCCAACTTTTAATACATTAGCCCTTAAGTCTTGACCGCTGCTTAACATCTCATTTTCGGATATATCCTCCGCATCACCCGTGAATAGAAAAGTAATCTTACCGAAGGTTAGTCTTAGAACGGCACTATAGTTATTTAAATCTTCGTACCTGCTGCCCTTTGGAGCCAAGAATTGTCCTGTTAGTCCAGGAACATCAAGGGAAATACCCGCTTTAGCCTCTATTCGTTTGGCTCCACTCGCTTTGACGGCGGAGATGAACTCTTCAAATGTTTTTGTTGTAGTTGAAGCATTTGGCATATAAACTGCTTTAACCGGAAAACTCTTAATAACTGTATCAAGCCCACCAATGTGATCCTCATGAGGATGGGTGGCTATTACGGCGGCTAGTTCTTTCACCTTTTGAGATTTTAGATAGTTTACTACGTCTGGACCGTCAGGATTATTGCCTGCATCGATAAGTACTGCCGTACCATCTGGGGCTTTAATCAAAATGCTGTCTGCCTGGCCAACATCAATATAGTGCACTTGAAGAGTTCCGTTTACAACGGTGGGTGCAGGATTTGACGAAGACGATGTGCAACTAACGGCAAATAGGGTTATAAACACTAAATAGATAACCCATAACAATTTGGATTTCCTCACAACTTACTGCCTCCTAACTGTCAAAAAAGTCTTTCATCATTTCCTCGCCTTTTTGCCGTCGCTCTTTGGTTGTTGTTTGATCAACAGAAATACTTATGGAAATAACGTCACTTTCTTTAGCATCTAAAGGTAACAGAAATCGAGGGATATTAAAGATAGTATCATCGCACTCAATGACTGCCCATTCCCCCTCAAAGCGATCAATTATTAACATTTTTCACATCTCCTTTAAATCGCTTGTATTTTAGCCATTACCAACACTGGCATTTCATCTTTGATGCATACAAGGTGATTTCTCAGTTGGCGCTGCACCATCTGCTGACTGGATTATGGAAGGTTTGTTGAAGAAAGCAGGTTTGTCACCCTTGTCCTAAGATTGAATACTATGTACTAAGACTTAGGATAGGGGGTAGAAAATTGAGTCGAAGAATATCTGTAATGGATTTTATACGTTTGTCCCTTGAAACAAACCTGTTTTTTTTACGCATTATGAAGGAACATGCATTTTTCCTTGAAGCTGGATTTTTGCCCAAGGATTCAAACTTAGCCAGTCAAGCAGATCAATTCAAACAACAATTTGAGGCACTTCTGCGCGAAACTATTAGTTTAGCTAATAGAAATGTCAGTAAAGTAGTACTTTCTTCCGGAGAAATAGTAACTGACAAAACCCTCAGAGCAGAACAAAAAACGATTGAACTTTCAGGTATACTGCTCGATACTCAATTAACTCTGGATGAACTAGAGCTTGTGCCTGGTATTGCAAACCCAAGTTTAAAAACTGCTGTAGCAAACTTAAATCGACGGGCCATTGCTTTAACTGGGGAACTTATTCAGTTTAAAACTATGATTCTGAATCAAGTTCTCAATTGTACCTTATTTACATCTAATTTTCCCTTATTAATAGAGCACATCAGAAGGGAAGCAATGTTCTTTGTTGAACAGTTGCAACGGCTGCAAAGAAGAGAACCAATTAATCTTACCCAGGAGGTTATTGCAGAGAAGGCCTTTTGGGATAGAATTATGAAAGAACATGCGCAATTTATTGCTCATTTATTAGATCCAACGGAAGTTGCCATAATAAATACAGCTAATAAATTTGCAGATCAATTTGCTTTGCTTCAAGATATAGTTCAGTTAATAGATAAAAATTTACTTGCCAGGCTTTTACTTGGCGGTTTGATTAAGAAAGAAACCATGGCAACTAGGGGAATAAGGGATTTTAAGGCAACTGCTACAGAGGGACTTTTGGCTTGTCAGATAAGATCAATAATAATACCGTTGTTAGGAGACCATGTGCTTAGAGAGGCTAACCATTTCTTAAGAATCCTAACAAATCCCCGTAGTTTACTTTAAACAATATTTAATATTGTTGTGGGGCGGAATAGAAATTAATTCCTGCCTTTTTTATTTTTAAAGAAATATTTGCTATTAGGTATTTTGTATGGTCTTTCACCGGTACCACCGTTTCCGTTGTCCAGCAGCAGAAAGTCGGCCTTTTAGCCGACTTTGGCGTTATTTCGGAAAAGCAGCGGCTTTCGTGATGATTATTATTCCAAGACCTGTAAACTTATCTTATAATCGTAAATCAACTCGTTAAAATCCTCCGATGAACCGTTATCGCTGATTAATTTTTGGGCTCTTTGCAACAATCGTTTATGTACATCTTCCCTACTGATTAGAAAATTGATCATCCGCTTCATGTTAGGGTCACTTGTCATCCCGAGATGTTGTTGATACAGATGGCTTGCCCGAGTTTCTGCCTGCACATTCACCTTTAGAATGGCACTGACGTCAACACTTTGATCAATATAGTTAATCACCCATGGAACACCCTGAGAATTTATACATGTCAGTGGAGGTCCCCCTAACTTTGATATTGCCACTGCAATTATTTCCATATGCCCTAATTCCTCAGCAGCAAATAATCCCAGTAATTCACGAACATAACGGTTTGATATGTTGCAACGATGATTTAAGTACTGGATCGACGATGATAGTTCACTATTTTTTCCAGCATAATGCTCAAGCAACACCTTGGCGAACGTAGGATCTTGGCGTTCAACATGAATCGGATAAAATAAATGCTTGCGAAAATTAAACACTTATATCCCCCCTTATGATAGGCACCCTACCTATATCATATGGGAGAAAATTGTATCGGTCACAAATAAAAGCTTTTTTATAGACAACATTTTACAGGTATTTATAAGGATATACTACAAAAAATAAATAAACCGTATCCAAATAAAATGTATAAAGGAGAATTTTAAGATGAGATTTAAAAAGGTTGATCCAGGACCCTTAAGTTTCCTTCAACCCGGATGGATTGCCTTCCATGCTACCGTGATAACCGGGATAACGCTGTTAGGTAAAGCTTGGGGAAAAAGAAAGAGATGGTAATAAGTTTAACCCCGCTTTTAGTTGATAAGCGGGGTTATATTTTAAAGACCTTTTGCGCCAATATCCCGTCGGAAATGGGCATTGGGAAAATCAATTTGCTCCACGAGAGCATACGCCTTTTCCCGGGCTGCCTGAAGGGTTTTCCCTTCAGCGGTAACCCCCAACACCCGTCCGCCGCTGCTGACAAGTTGCCCCTCGCTAATTCCGGTGCCGGCATGAAAGATAACTGAGTCTTGATAATTTTCCGGCAAGTGGATCGGAATCCCCTTAGTGTAAGCTAAAGGATAACCGGGAGCCGCCATCACTACACAAACTGCGACCTCTTTTTTCCACTCCAGCCGGACTTCCGCCAAATTACCCTCCGCACATGCCCAAATGACGGGTAAAAGATCTGATTTGAGTAATTTCATTACCACCTGCGTCTCCGGGTCGCCAAAACGGACATTATATTCGAGAATTTTCGGACCCTGCTCAGTAAGGATTAACCCTAAGAAAAGTACACCTTGAAATGGCGTCCCCCGTGCGCGCATCACCTGTAATGTCGGGGACACAATGTCACGCATAACTTTAGCTTCAATCTCCGCTGTCCAAATTGGCGGCGGACTGTAGGTTCCCATTCCGCCCGTGTTCAGTCCACGGTCACCATCCAGGACGCGCTTATGATCCTGAACCGGTACCATAGGATAAGCTGTTTCTCCATCACAGAGGCAGAGCAAACTCACTTCTTGCCCTTCCAGGTATTCCTCAATGACCAACTTTTTACCGGCTGTCCCAAAACCACCCTCCATGATTTCATCCACGGCCTGAAGGGCGGTCTCTAAATCCATCGCCACAATAACACCCTTCCCGGCAGCCAAGCCATCGGCCTTTAAAACACAGGGGGCTCCGATTGTTCTAACATAGGACTTCGCTTGCTTAGGATCTTCAAACACCTGCCACGCCGCCGTCGAAATACCTGCCCGATCCATAATCATTTTGGCAAAGGATTTGCTCCCCTCCAGTTGGGCTGCCGCCTGGGTCGGTCCGAAAATACGCAGGCCGGCCGCCTGAAAGGCATCCACAATCCCCATACTTAAGGGATCTTCTGGACCAACAACGGTTAAATCAATCTTCTCCGCAAGTGCAAATTCCACTAATGCGGAAATGTCCTGTACGGGAATTGCTACATTCCATAAGACAGTCCCCGCATTTCCCGGCGCAACAAAAAGGCGTGCGACAGCCGGACTTTGCGCCAACTTCCAGGCCAGAGCATGTTCTCGCCCTCCGCTACCTACTACTAATACTCGAAGGTTATTCACTATCTCACCTCGTCACACAATTATGTAATAAGGGGACGGTTCTTTTGTTACACCCGTCGATTACACTCCCATGTTACACTGTTACACCAAAACAATAGTTTTTAAAGTGAATCACAAACGCTTTAACAAATCGCCAAGCAACATATAAATATTAAACTAAAGCCTTGCAAAGTTTTGCGTTATGTTACAGCTGACTTTTTAAGTATTCCGTAATCAGTCGATCATATTCCGCCGTATGGGCAAAGGCTTCGGCAGCAAGGCGACGACGCATATCTGCTGACAAAGCTCCTTCTTTACGTAGCGCACTTAAAACTTCTTTATAAGATTCCGGATTGACCACAATCACCACGCGCTCATGATTTTTGGCGGCGGCACGTACCATTGTTGGTCCACCAATATCAATATTTTCAATTGCCTCCGCGAAAGTCACGCCCGGCTTGGCAATAGTCTCCCGAAACGGATAAAGATTAACAACCACTAAATCAATAAAACTAATCCCATTTTCCGCCATTTGTTTCTTGTGTTCCGGAGTATCCATCGCTAAAATGCCACCGTGAATTAATGGGTGGAGCGTTTTCACGCGGCCATCTAAAATTTCCGGAAATCCGGTAATCTCACTTACATATTTAACCGGAATATTGGCTTCAGCCAGTGCCTTATAAGTGCCGCCGGTGGAAATCAATTCAAAACCTAACTCTGCAATCCCCCGCGCAAAATCGACAATCCCCGCCTTGTTGGAAACACTGATTAATGCTCTTTTCTTCATTCTTCAACAACCCTCCACTGCAAAATTCGTACCTGTCACCCTCGAAGCAATAACAAGCGATTCCGATACATACAACCCTTACTGCAAAATTTGCACCCGTCGCCCGATCAGTTTCACTTTTCCCAGGGCTACCAGTCGGACAGCCTCCGGATAGAGACGATGTTCCACCTCTAAAATTCTTTCCGCTAATGTATCTTCCGTATCCCCTGGCAATACCGGTACTGCTTCCTGCAAAATTATTGGTCCACTGTCCAAACCCTCATCTACAAAATGTACCGTACAGCCGCTTACCTTAACCCCGTACTCAATAGCCTGCCGCTGCGCATGCAGCCCCGGAAAAGCCGGCAGCAAGGAGGGATGAATGTTAAGGATCGGAAAATTGACCTGCCGAATGAACAGGGGACTCAATACCTTTAAATATCCTGCCAAAAGCAAAAGTTCTGCCTGATTTTCCCGTAGCCAGCTCAGAATATCCTCCTCTTGGGCTTGACGATGGGGATAATCACTCATTTGGAAGACACGTGTCGGAATTCCTGCCCTGTCAGCACGTTGCAGTGCAAGAGTCCCTGGTTGATCAGATCCAACACAGACAATTTTTATTGGGAGGTAACCATTGTGACATGCATCTAACAAGGCTTGTAAGTTACTCCCCCGGCCCGAAGCCAGCACCACAGTTCTCAATATACCACCCCTTTTCCAAGCACGACACTACCGATCACAAGACATTTTTCTCCCGCCTCAGCCAACTTTTGACATACTTCCTCTTCATCTTCCGGGCGAACAATAACGACAAACCCCACACCCATGTTAAAGGTGCGATACATTTCCGGCCAGGCCACATCACCTAGACGCTGCAGTAAAACAAAAATCGGTGGAGGCTCCCAAGTAGTATTATTAATCTTTACACCCAAACCCGGGGGTAAAACGCGCGGAACATTGTCCGTTAATCCTCCCCCTGTAATATGGACCATACCGAGGATTTTCCCCCCTGGCAGCAACGGCAAGATCGACTTTACATAAATCCGGGTCGGACGAAGCAAGGCTTCCCCGAGTGTTTCACCCAACTCTGGAAACGCCTTATCCATAGGATACGGGGCAAAAATTTTACGTGCTAAAGAATACCCGTTACTATGAAGTCCTGTGGAAGCTAAGCCAATCAACACATCTCCAACCTGGATTTTCGATCCGTCAATCACCTGATTGCGATTAACCACTCCAACGGCAAAACCGGCAATATCATATTCATCCGCGGCATAAAAGCCGGGCATTTCAGCTGTTTCTCCCCCAATCAGCGCGCAACCTGCCATTTCGCACCCTTTGGCAATCCCGCCTACCACTTCCGCAACGCGTTCTGGCTCAACCTTGCCCACGGCGAGGTAATCCAAAAAAAACAAAGGTTCTGCGCCCTGAACCAAGATATCATTGACGCACATCGCCACGGCATCTTGACCGATGCTATCATGCTTATTCATTTGAAAGGCGATACGCAGCTTAGTTCCCACTCCATCCGTTCCGGATACCAGAACAGGGTCCGGATATTTAGCCAGGTCCAGTTGAAAAAGCCCGCTAAATCCGCCAAGCCCGCCAAGGACCTCCGGCCGCAGTGTCCGGGCGACCGCGGGTTTGATGCGCTCCACAACTTCATAACCGGCTTCAATGTCAACACCTGCGTCTCGGTAAGAGTAACCCAACGTTATTTCCTCCTTGCTTCTCTGAATTTCAGTTATCATTTTTATTCCGTATCAAGTTCGAAACTGGGACAGGATACTGTCCATTAAAACAAGCTAAACAAACGGAATCCGTACCAAGTGCTTTTAACAAAGCCTCGTTAGATATATAGTGGATCGAATCAGCGCCTATATGCTTCCGAATTCCTTCAAGATCCAATTGATTGGCAATCAACTTCTCCCGTTCTGCCGTATTAATCCCATAATAGCACGAATAGGCTACCGGAGGAGAACTGATTAAGAAGTGTACTTCTTTGGCTCCTGCTTTCTTAACCATATCTACCAACTTGCAGCTAGTCGTTCCACGGACAATCGAATCATCAATCATCACGACGCGTTTATCTTTTAGGACGCTCTTATTTGCATTTAGTTTGAGACGAACGCCCACTTCTCTCATTGTATGAGTCGGTTGTATAAATGTACGACCGACATAACGATTTTTTATTAGTCCTTCTCCGAAGGGAATCCCCAGTGCTGTTGCATACCCTAAGGCAGACGCAGTTCCGGAGTCAGGGACAGCAATCACAATATCTGCCTCAATCGGATATTCACGGGCAAGTTCTATGCCCATCTGACGACGGCTCTCCGATACATTCAATTGATCTATGGTGCTATCTGGCCGGGCAAAATAGATGTACTCGAATGCACAAGAAAAACGCTCAGTCTTAGGGAGTCCCAGTTGCGAATGTAATCCCCCTTCATCAATCACCACAATCTCACCGGGTTCCACATCCCTGATAAACTCTGCGCCGATTGTATCGAGTGCACAGCTCTCAGAAGCAAGGCAATATCTTTCACCCTTCCGTCCAATACATAAAGGACGAATACCATGAGGGTCTCTCAGGCCAAAAAGCTTGTCCTCTGCCAGGATCACCAGAGCATATGCGCCACGAAGATCTAGCATGGTTTTATGCAAGGCATCCTCCAAAGAATCGCGGCGATAGCGGGTAATAAGATTAATAATCACTTCGCTATCAGCCGTAGTTTGAAAAACCGCACCGTTTTTCCCCAGTTCATCCCGAAGTTCCCAAACATTTGTAATGTTTCCATTGTGCGCTAAAGCCATCATGCCTTTCTGATAGTGTACTACCAAGGGCTGAGCATTAGCATAGTGGCTTGACCCTGTAGTGGAATAACGAACATGTCCGATTGCCATTTTTCCCTTCAAAGTCTCCACAACACCGTCTGAAAACACTTCAGATACCAAACCCATTCCTTTATATACAATAATGCTTCGTCCATCCGATACCGCGATTCCGGCACTTTCCTGCCCACGATGCTGTAAAGCATATAGCCCGTAGTAAGTTAAACGAGCTATCTCCTGTTCAGGAGCAAAAATTCCAAAAACGCCACATTCCTCTTTCGGCTTGTCCTCTCCAAATTCAAACACCTTCAGTCCCCCTATACCATCTTGTCATCCCAAGCTGTCATATTTGCCACAACTTTCGTACAATCCCTTGCACTTTCCCTTTAAGGTTTGGCCAGAGCATAGCATAATGCTAACTTTTCCATAACCTTAACTCCTATCTCCGTTCTAACTAAACAAGTCCTAATCTATCGTAAATGTCCGCTACATACTTAGTGTGGTAGGCATAATCAAATATGGCCGCAATTTCTTGTTCAGCCAGGTACTCCCGAACACTTGCATCCCGGTTTAGAAGACTTTGAAACTGTTCCTTTGTCTTCCAAGCTTCCATAGCAATACGTTGAACCAGAGCATAGGCATTTTCTCTGCTGAGGCCTTTATCCACTAAGGCAAGCATCACACGTTGGGAATAAATTAAACCGTATGCTTTATCTATGTTTGCTTTCATTTGCTCGGGCAAAACTACCAGCCGGTCGATGAGCTGAATCATCTTATGCAGCATATAATCTAAAGCAATAGTACTATCCGGTAAAATTATCCGTTCCGCAGAAGAGTGAGAAATATCCCGCTCATGCCATAAAGCAACGTTTTCCAAAGCTACCTGAGCATTGGCCCGCACAACCCGGGCCATGCCGCAGATACGTTCCGGTGTAATGGGGTTTTTTTTGTGCGGCATCGCCGAGGAGCCTTTCTGACCCTTTCCGAATGCTTCCTCTACTTCATGAACATCAGTGCGCTGTAAGTTGCGAATTTCCGTGGCCATTTTATCCAAAGTACTGGCTATGCCCGCAAGTGTCGTCAGATAAAAAGCATGCCGATCACGCTGCAGTATTTGATTGGAGATCGGGGCCGGCTCTAAGTTAAGTACTTGACAAACATGTGCTTCAACTTGAGGAGCTACATTGGCGAAGGTCCCCACTGCCCCGGAAATTTTCCCCACCCGTATTTCCTCACGGGCAAAAGCTAAGCGCCTCTTTTGGCGTCTGAGTTCATCGTACCAGATCCCTAGTTTTAACCCAAAGGTAATCGGTTCAGCATGCACGCCATGCGTTCGTCCCATCATTATGGTGTCCCGCTGTTCCAACGCTCTGCGGCGCAGAACGCCTTCCAAAGCATCCAGTTTAGCCAGCAGGATATCTGATGCTTCCACTAATTGCAGGGACAAAGCCGTATCCAGGATATCTGAGGAAGTCAGGCCCAGATGAATGTATTTTGCTTCATCTCCCACATTCTCCGCAACATTGGTCAAAAATGCCAGCACGTCATGCTGCGTTACTTCTTCTAGGGCTTGTACCCTTTCCCAGGAAAAAGAAGCCTTCTCGCGGATGACCTCAACAGCCTCATGCGGAATCTTGCCTAGTTTTGCCCATCCTTCACAAACAGCAATTTCAATTTTTAACCAAAGAGTAAGGCGATGTTCGTCTGTCCAAATCCTGCCCATTTCAGGAAGCGTATACCGTTCAATCATATCGGATTCCCCTTTCACGGTCGTGATTCGTGATTCAAATTATCGCTTAACTAATTACCTTGATTTTCGCTGAACTTTAATTGTAGCGCTTGGTCCTTGGCCTCAATATCCTTCACCATCTGCGCTCGATAGTTTTTGACTTTATTCCTTAAGGTCTCATCCTCAAGGGCAAGAATCTGGACCGCCAGCAACGCCGCATTGCGTGCTGCGCCAATACCAACGGTGGCCACCGGAATTCCCGGGGGCATTTGCACGATCGAGTAAAGGGCATCGATTCCTTCCATGGCACCACTACTAAGTGGTACACCAATCACCGGTAAAATCGTTGCCCCTGCTATAACCCCCGGCAAGTGAGCTGCCAGCCCAGCTGCAGCAATGATTAGTTTTCCACCTTGAGCTTCAAAAGCTTTCACCCAGTCTAGAGTTCTTTCCAATGTCCTATGGGCGGATGAAATTTTAACTTCAAAATCAAGTTCAAATTGACGCAGAATTTTTATAGCGCCTTCCATGATTTTGTAATCTGAATCACTTCCCATAATGACCCCAATTAGGCTCATCAATTATCGCCTCTTCTCACTTTCTTGTTGCAATAGGAAAACCCAGGCCAGAACAGATTACACCCAATCAGAGTGAAACCTACCCGCCTGGGCTTTTATCCCTTCGGTGTGGTTTGATTTTTAATCAAATCTGTACCACTCGGACAAATCGATTACCCTAGGTACACTTTCGCTCATAATCAAATCATTTTACAGCATCCTAGTAGAAACTTGAAGTCTATATCTCTGTGTTTATATAAACTATCTATAATATTTATTATAACAAGTTTATTTTACATGAAGGCGATATGAAGGTCAAGATAAAAACCGACATTAAAATCTAATTATAAAAATGTTCGATTAATTTTAGCAATTAAAATTCGGACGAGAGAAATTTAAATATTATTTTTTATTTTTTCTGATAAATTCTTCAGCAATTTGTGGAAACAATAGATAGCTTAATACATCTTCTTCGCTTGTGGTAAGATCCTTAAGTTGCACTTTGGCTTTTTCAAACACAGGCTCTAACGTATCGGCATAGCGTCCCGCTAGAGGTTGTTTTTTTCTGAGAGCTTTTTTGGCAACCTCTTCGTTAATTGGTCCGGGAACCTTGCCGTATTCTCCCATAAAATAGTTTATTACCTCTTTAATAATCACTTTATAACGTTCACCCGTTAAGATATTTAATACGGCTTGAATTCCAACCATCTGGCTGGTTGGCGTTACGAGAGGTGGATAGCCCAGATCTTTTCGAACATTAGGAACCTCATTAAGCACAGCATCCAACTTTTCAACAGCATTGCGCTCTTTTAGTTGGGATATTAAATTTGACAACATCCCACCCGGAACTTGGTATACTAAGCTTTCCGGTTGTGGAGTAAGTACCTGGGGATCGAGTATGCCAGAGGAAATAAATTCTTCTCTTAAGGGTTTAAAGAAATCATTAATCGCTTTCAATCTATTAACATTCAAGCCAGTGCTATAACCAGCATTCTCTAAGGCGAAATACATTGTCTCAGTAGGCGGTTGGGAAGTACCACTGGAGAAAGAGGAAATCGCACAATCTATACCGTCTACACCAGCCTCAATTGCCTTATAGTAAGCCATTTCTGCCATCCCATTAGTACAATGAGCATGTAGGAAAATTGGTAATTTGACTGTTTGTTTTAACTCCTTTATGAGGTCAAAGGCAATTCGAGGCATTAATAGGCCCGCCATATCCTTAATGCAAATAGAGTCGGCACCCATTTCCTCTAAACGTTTTGCCAGGTTTCGGTAATTCTTTATATCATGAATAGGGCTCACAGTGTATACTATGGTCCCCTGAGCATGGGTTCCTTGTTTCTTAACTTCGTCCATAGCAACTTTAATATTATCGAAATCATTAAGGGCATCAAAAACGCGGATAATGTCAATACCATTAGCCACCGCAGCCTTGACAAAGTTACGAACTACATCATCGGGATAGTGTTTATAACCCAATATATTTTGACCCCTAAGAAGCATTTGCAGGGGAGTTTTCTTAACAATTGCTTTAATTTTTCTCAACCTATCCCATGGGTCTTCATTGAGGAATCTTAGACAGGAGTCAAAGGTTGCTCCTCCCCAACATTCCAGGGAATAGTACCCGGCGTTATCAAGTTCCTCAAGAATAGGGGCAAATTGTTCGAAAGCCAATCTTGTAGCGATCAATGATTGGTTCCCGTCTCTTAAGACGGTCTCAGTAATACTAACTTTTTTCATCTTCCACCTCATATATCTAATTAATTATTGATTATAAATAAATCAATATTATTTTGCCATAATTCCGCAACATATTTCTATGTTAGCAAAAATATAAGAAAATACAAGAAAAATACTGTATTCTTGCTCGTTGTATTTGTCAACTGAAAATTAGGTCAAAAGACCATTGAAAATTAGGTCACTTTCTCAACAAAAATTTGCCTCTGAATATGTAATAGAGACATTCATTGATA
>JBMNTM010000010.1:0-20050 GCA_050945735.1 Desulfosporosinus sp. | reverse complement strand
GGAATATATGAAAGCGTACAGCAGATCGGTAGTTACGGCAACCCAATTGCTCAAAGATTTTCCTTCCATGAAGTTATTAATTGACGTGCATAGAAATGGCTTACCGCCCGGCGTGCAATCATCGATCATCGTGAAAGGACAAAGTATGAGCCGGGTGTTGGTGGTGATCGGAAAGCAGAATCCGCATTGGCAAAAGAATGAAGCTTTGGCAAAGGAAATCATGGCCTTGGGCGAAAAGAAATATCCGGGGCTGTTTATGCCGAACATCAGTTACGCAACTGACGCCCGGTATAATCAACACCTTTCGGAAGGTGCCTTGTTATTGGAATTCGGGAGTCAATACAATACGTTAGAGGAAGCGAATCGGACAGCTGAAGTTGTTGCGGAGATTTTGGCAGATTATCTGAAATCGAAATCCTGAACCCCCGCCGACCCAAGCCAGAGGAAGTATTTTGGCTTAAGGAGCATGGAGAGATACTTCCTCCCTCTTTAAGCGTTTCTGCAAAGATGCTATAATTCGGGTGTGGATCACGCTGATGGGGAGAAGGGGTAGCTCGAATGTCATCAACTAACCGGATAATGGTCAAGGCTGCTGGATTTCTAATGGTGGCCCAATTGGTTTCGCGGCTCTTAGGTTTTTTACGCGAAACGCTGATAGCGGATTTTTTTGGACAGACCGGTGTTACCGATGCTTATAATACTGCATTTATTCTTCCTGATTTATTATATTGGTTGTTAGTGGGCGGAGTTTTAAGTGCCGCCTTTATTCCTGTCTTTTCAGAATATTTAGCCAAAGGAAATGAGGATGAGGGTTGGCGCGTTGCCAGCTCTGTAGTAAATTTGATTTTACTTACTCTCGGAGTTTTTACTCTGATAGGCTTTTTTCTCACTCCTTATTTTATCGAACTTGTCGTTCCGGGGTTTGAGTCTGAAAACAAAATCCTGGCTATCCACTTTACACGAATTCTCTTGCTTCAACCCTTGTTTATGGCTTTAAGCGGGTTGACGATGGGGATTTTAAATTCTTACAAGATTTTCTGGCCTTCCGCGGTGGGAACAGTCCTTTATAACGCGAGTGTTATTTTTTTTGGTACGATTTTGGCAAATCCGGATAAACCGGAAAGTATTTCCGGGTTTGCTTTTGGGGTTGTTTTCGGAGCGATTGTCAATTTTGCTGTTCAAATCCCTGCGTTACGGAAAGTGGGGATCCGGTATTATCCGCTCATTGACTGGTCGCATCCGGGGGTTCGTTTGATCGGAACCTTGGCTTTGCCCATTATTCTTAGTTATTCACTAAATCAAATTCAGGTGGGGGTCAATAACTACTTTGGCTCAATGATGTTTCCGGGGAGTATTACTGCTGTTTGGTGGTCTTATCGTCTTTTTCAATTACCGGTGGGAATCTTTGCTTTAGCTATCGCAGTGGCGACCTTTCCGACAATGACAGAACAAGCGGTTTTGAAACGGTGGGATGATTTTCGGCAGACGCTATCAAACGCCGTGCGGATGGTTATTTTTATCACGGTACCGATTTCTGTCGGGATGATTGTTTTGCGCTTTCCGCTGATTCGGGTTTTGTTTGAGCATGGTCAGTTTACGGCAGAGGATACCTTCATGACGGCTATTCCCTTATTTTATTTTTCGCTGGGGATATCTTCACAAGCAGTGATTCAGATTTTGCCGCGTGCTTTCTATGCCCTGAAGGATACTTGGACACCTGTGATTTCGGGGATTATTGCGATGGCGGTAAACATTTTAGCCATGGTTTTATTGGTTGGTCCGCTGGCGCATGGGGGATTAGCCTTTGCCACAACGATTGCTGCGTTTGTGAATATGCTCCTTTTATTTTATTTTCTGCGCAGAAAGTTTGGGCAAATCGATGGCTGGGCGATGTTGCGGACAAGTGTTCAATCCCTGGTCGCTTCGCTTTTGATGGCTATTGTAATCTGGCTGTGGGTCGAATGGCTGACGCCCTTAAGCGGCGTTGGCACGCTGGCTTCGCTTAGCGTTTTAATTACCGGAACAGCCTTGGGAGTTGTTGTCTTTGCCGGGATGGCAAAACTATTGAAAATGAATGAATTTATCCAGATTATCAGTTTGGTTAACCGCAAGATTCGAACGCGCTGGCTGTAAAAGATGTGAGAGAGTGTCTTTTAAGTACATAAATAAGTTTGCCCGGACGCGGTATGGAGATGGAAGAGGCGTCAGAGATGAGCGCCCGATTCTTGCGAAATTCACACTCTGTCTGGTATAATTATTGCACAGAATGTATGTTTGCTTAGTAAATAGTTATGATTTGCAAATAAGAAATGAGGAAGAACCTTGGCACAAGCTTCACAAAACATCCGAAATTTTTCCATAATTGCCCATATCGATCATGGTAAATCCACGTTAGCGGATCGCTTGATCGAGTATACGGGAGCTTTGAGCAAACGGGAAATGGAAAAACAGGTCCTTGATTCCATGGATTTGGAGCGTGAGCGCGGCATTACCATTAAACTACAAGCTGTGCGCTTAAGTTATACGGCGCAAGATGGAGAGGTTTATGAACTAAATCTCATTGATACACCGGGTCATGTGGACTTTGCCTACGAGGTGTCCCGCAGTTTGGCGGCTTGCGAAGGTGCTTTATTAGTTGTTGATGCGGTTCAAGGGATAGAGGCGCAAACTTTAGCCAATGTTTATCTTGCCTTAGAAAATAATCTGGAGATTATTCCGGTTATTAATAAAATTGACTTGCCCAGTGCCCAGCCGGAGCGGGTTAAAGAAGAGATTGAAGAAGTGATTGGCTTGGATGCCAGTGATGCCATCCTTACTTCGGCAAAAACAGGCATTGGCATTGAGGAGATTCTGGAAAGAATCATTAAAACCGTTCCGCCACCGCAAGGGGAAGATCAGGCTCCTTTGCAGGCTTTGATTTTCGATTCCAAATTTGACGCTTATAAAGGGGCCATTTCCTATGTGCGGGTTGTAGAGGGACGGGTTGCCAAAGGTACGAAGATAAAAATGATGTCTACGGGGAAAGTTTTTGAGGTGATTGAAGTAGGCGTATTTGTTCCGGCGATGCATTTAGTCGGGGAACTTAAAACCGGGCAGGTTGGTTTTATTGCTGCCAGCATTAAGAATGTCAGTGATACGCAAGTCGGTGACACAATAACGGATGCCGAAAACAGTGCCGCTGCCCCGCTTCCGGGGTACAGGAAGTCTGCTCCCATGGTTTTTTGTGGCCTCTACCCGGCTGAAACCAGCGAGTATAACCGTTTGCGTGATTCCTTGGAAAAGCTCCACCTTAACGATGCAAGTTTATTTTTTGAACCGGAAACCTCCGCTGCTTTGGGTTTTGGTTTTCGCTGCGGATTTCTCGGCTTACTACACATGGATATCGTTCAGGAACGTCTGGAGCGGGAATATGACATTAACCTGATCACTACGGCACCCAACGTGGTCTATAAAGTAAACACCTTAAAAGGGGAAGTTTTAAATATTGATAATCCTTCAAATCTTCCTTCTCCTGATGCTATTGTCAGTATAGAAGAACCCATTGTGAAGGCAACGATTTTGGTTCCCTCGGAGCACATTGGGGCAATCATGGAACTCAATCAGGAAAAACGCGGCACGTATTGTACTATGGACTATGTGTCCAAGAGCCGGGTGAAACTGACCTATGAACTCCCCCTCAGCGAAATTGTTTTTGATTATTTTGATGAATTGAAATCGCGCACCAAAGGGTATGCATCTCTGGACTATGAACTGATCGGCTATAAGGAAGCAGATTTAGTAAAAATTGATATCCTCCTGAACGGGGAAATGGTGGATGCACTTTCATTCATTGTTGATCGGGCGAAGGCTTATAAACGCGGCAGGAAACTGGTTGAGAAACTGCGCAGAATTATTCCGCGGCAAATGTTTGATATTCCGATTCAGTCGGTAATGGGAAATAGAGTCATTGCCCGGGAGACCGTTAGTGCCATGCGTAAAGACGTATTGTCCAAATGCTATGGGGGGGATATTTCTCGCAAACGCAAATTACTGGAGAAGCAAAAAGCAGGGAAAAAGCGTATGAAGCAAGTGGGCAATGTGACAATACCGCAGGATGCATTTATGGCGGTCTTGAAAATTGAGGATTAGAATAACAAGCGAAACTCGGGCCTCTAAATAAGTAAGGGAAGTGTTGTGCATATCTATGCCTTCTTTATATATACACGTGCCATTTTGTATTCAAAAATGTGATTACTGCGCGTTTTATTCGCATTCGTTAGGGCATTTTTCTCAGGAACTGATCATACCGTTGTATTTAGAGGGCTTAAAAATTGAAATGGAGAGGCGGAAAAAAGATGCCCCTCAGGGGGTATCTTCTCTTTTTATTGGAGGAGGAACGCCTACGGTCCTAGAAAATAGAGACCTGGAATGTTTAATGAAAATGATTGATCGGTATTTTTGCCTAAACTCCACCGCTGAGAAAACAATCGAGGGAAATCCGGGAAGCATCACTGCCGCAAAGCTGACTTTAATACGTCGTTATGGGATTAACCGTTTTTCTCTCGGCGTCCAGTCCTTCAATGACAATTTGTTAAAGGCTGTAGGGCGTATGCATACCGCTCAAGAGGCGCGTGAAGCGATTGGTTGTTTAAGAACTGCAGGTTTTGAGAATATTAACATGGATTTGATGTTTGGTCTTCCTGAGCAGAATATGGCGATTTGGCAAGCGACAATAGAGGAAGCTCTCTCTTATGCCCCGGAACATCTATCCCTCTACGGCTTAATATTGGAAGAAGGTACGCCACTTTTTGAACGGTTTAAAGCTAATAATGCCTTGCTTGACCGGCTGCCGGATGATGACCTGCAAGCAGAGATGTATGATTGGTCAGTTGAGAGGTTAAAACAGGCGGGCTACAGGCATTATGAAACGTCTAATTTTGCCCGGCCGGGTTATGAATGTCGTCATAATTTAGGCTATTGGCAGGGAAAGGATTATCTAGGGTTAGGCCCCGGCGCGGTATCCTGCTTGAATAGGGTGCGCTGGAAAAATATCGCAGAAGTACGTATTTATCAAAGTCGTCTTCACAACGGGCAAGACCCTGTCGATGCAGCAGGCCGGGAAGTATTATCGTTACATGAGTGCATGGCGGAACGCGTAATATTAGGGCTGCGCCTTGAGGAGGGCGTAAATCTGACCTTGTTTAAAAGTGATTTTGGCGTGGATCTCAGAGATATCTACCGGGACGTGTTGGAACGCTATAAAAATAAGAATGTTTTTATATTTAGCGGGGAATATATGTGCTTAAATCCTAAGTATTCTTTTATAGCCAATTTAATATTGCAAGACTTTGTATAAGGGACTCAAAGCCTTTGTCGGAGTTGGTATCAGCTGTATTTGGTCCCTTAATACTTTGGAAAAGTATTTTAGTCAAAATGATTCTTGACAAAGGGAAAATAGAGTGGTAATGTGAACACATAGCTGTTAGCACTCATTAAGGGAGAGTGCTAACAAGATGGTGAGTCCGTTCAGCTCACGTAGACATCATGACTTCGGTGAGGTAAGTCTTCAGTGGAAGAGTTACACCGAAGGCGCAGATCCACGAGGAGTATTTCCGTGCCGTCGGATAGAGTCTACCTCTTTCGCAGCTAGTGTTCCTCTAGGAAAGGCGGTTAGGCATTATGCAGATGAATGAACGCAAACGCAAGATATTAAGAGCAATTATTCTGGACTATATTGCTACCGCTGAACCAATTGGTTCACGAACGATTGCTCGTAAGTTCAATCTTGGGGTATCTGCCGCGACGATTCGTAATGAGATGGCTGATTTAGAAGATTTGGGGTTCATTGAACAACCGTATACTTCCGCTGGGCGTATTCCTTCCGATGCCGGGTATCGGTATTTTGTGGATTGTCTAATGGATCCGCAAGTGCTCAGTGAAGAGGATAAGGAAACTATTAAGCGGGAAAGTACGAAACGAATCCATGAAATTCAAGAAATTATTTCGCGTACCAGTAAGCTGTTGTCCGAACTGACAAACCTAACGGGTATTGTACTGGGACCAAATAAAGGGAAAAGTGCGTTTGGAAGAATGCATTTCCTGCCGTATCAACCGGGTCAGGTTATTGTGGTGATTGTGAAGGAAAATGGGCAGGTGGAAAACCATATTATTGATGTTGGCGAGGGTATCACCGCAGAAGAGCTTCAACATGTGGCTGATGTTTTTAATCAAAAAATGCGCGGGTATATTGTTACTCAGGTTACACGCAGCTTATTGGATGAAATATATAATGAACTGTTTAGACAGAGGGTTCTGATTGATAATATCCTGGAAATGTTAAGGACTGTTTTGGACGATAAGAAGGGTGGGGAACGCATTTATCTTGATGGAACTCTCAATATGCTGAATCAGCCGGAATTCAGGGATTTAACTAAGATTAAAGCCTTATTTAAAGTATTCGAGGAAAATGAAATACTCAGAAAACTGCTGTATCCGTTACAAGAAGGGTTAAATGTTACCATTGGTGGGGAAAATATATTAGAAGAATTTAAATCTTGCAGCTTAATTTCTGCAACCTATAAAGTGAACGGGCGAACAATTGGAGTGGTAGGTGTCCTTGGACCTACGCGTATGGATTATGCTAAAGTGATTGCTATTGTTGACTTTATGACACGCAGTTTGACAGAAGTTTTGACGGGCAAAAGCCTAAGGAAATAGGGGATGGTGAAATTGGTTAGTTTTTACAAATTTTGGGCTGGACACTAAATATATGGTGAAAGGTCCTTGGCTTTATAGATATAAGATGTTTTACTAAGTGGGTGAGGTGATTATGGATGGCGCTGGGGAGAGATGAAGCTCTTAAAGATCAAAAGATAGGTAATGACACGGATAGTATGGCGGATAAAGGGCTTGAAGCCAAAGAATCTACCGGGGAGGAAAGCCCGGCTACTGAGAATATAAATCCTTCAGAAGAACTAACGCTTGAAGAGGAGCTTGCGAAGGTCAAGGCCAAAGCTGAAGAACAATATAATCAGTTAATACGCCTGCAGGCAGAATATGATAACTATCGAAAACGGACGCTGAAAGAAAAAACAGAAATCATTAAATATGCAACTGAAGGCCTTATGGGAGAGCTGCTCCCTATTCTTGATAATTTTGATCGCGCCATTAGTGCGGCCAAAGTTACATCGGATTTTGCATCTTTTTCGCAAGGAGTGGAGATGATTTTTCGCCAAATAGAAACTGCACTTGGCAAGGAGGGCTTAAAAGCAATAGATGCCGTCGGCCAACCTTTTGACCCGAATATTCATGAAGCAGTGCTCCAGGTTGCCACCGATGAGCATCCCGAAAATACAATCATAGAAGAATTACAAAAAGGGTATTACCTGAAAGATAAGGTCCTGCGTCCCAGTATGGTTAAAGTTTCTAAATTAGTTGATTAAGGGGGAAGAAATTTATGGGAAAAGTAATTGGTATTGATTTAGGCACAACAAACTCTTGCGTAGCAGTTATGGAAGGTGGGGAAGCGGTAGTTATTCCTAATGCGGAAGGTAATCGCACAACTCCATCTGTAATAGGTTTTTCGAAAACCGGTGAGCGGTTAGTAGGACAGGTGGCCAAACGACAATCCGTGTCCAATCCTGACAAAACGGTTAGTTCTATTAAACTAAAGATGGGTTCTGATCATAAAGTAAAAATTGATGATAAGACTTATACCCCGCAAGAAATATCTGCGATGGTTATCCAGAAACTGAAAACAGATGCGGAAGCTTATCTCGGTCAACCGGTCAAACAAGCGGTTATTACTGTGCCGGCTTATTTCACGGATTCGCAGCGTCAAGCGACTAAAGATGCCGGAGCAATTGCCGGTCTTGAAGTACTGCGGATTATTAACGAACCAACTGCGGCAGCGCTTGCCTATGGTCTCGATAAACAAGAAGATTCCACTGTTTTGGTGTATGACTTAGGGGGCGGCACCTTCGATGTTTCAATCCTTGAATTAAGCCAAGGTATGGTGGAAGTGAAAGCGACAAGTGGTAATAATCATTTGGGCGGCGACGATTTCGACCAACGTTTAATTGACTATATGGTAGCTGAATACAAAAAAAGCAGCGGCGTGGATCTCTCCACAGACCGTGTTGCCCTGCAACGTTTGAAAGAGGCGGCGGAAAAAGCCAAGATTGAACTTTCCAGTGTTACGACGACCAATGTCAATTTACCGTTTATCACTATGACGGAACAAGGGCCGCAGCACTTGGATATGAATATTACCCGTGCCAAATTTGAAAGTCTGATCGCTGATTTAGTGGAAGCGACAATTGGCCCTGCACGTCAAGCACTTGAAGATGCTAAATTATCCTGGAATGATATTGATCAGATTGTTTTGGTCGGTGGTTCTACCCGTGTCCCATCCGTCGTAGAAGCCATTAAGAAATTAAGCGGCAAGGAACCACATAAAGGGGTTAACCCGGATGAAGTGGTCGCCATGGGTGCTGCTATTCAAGGCGGCGTTCTCAGTGGAGATGTGAAAGATATGATCTTGCTGGATGTTACGCCGCTTTCCTTAGGGATCGAAACCCTTGGCGGAGTATTTACCAGAATCATTGATCGTAATACTACAATCCCGACTACTAAATCGCAGATTTTTTCCACGGCTGCCGATAATCAAACCTCAACCGATATTCATGTTCTCCAGGGAGAACGCGAAATGGCCCGTGATAATAAGACCCTTGGCCGTTTCCAACTGACAGGAATACCACCCGCACCACGCGGTGTGCCACAAATCGAAGTTAAATTTGATATTGATGCCAACGGAATTGTCCACGTTTCGGCTAAAGATATGGCTACAGGGAATGAACAAAAAGTTACTATTACTTCATCCACAGGCCTCTCAAAAGAGGATATCGAAAAGATGAAGAAAGATGCGGAACTCCATGCTGAGGAAGATAAGAAAAAGAGAGCGCTGATCGATGCTAAAAACCAAGCGGATTCTCTGGCTTACCAAACAGAGAAAACCCTGAAAGACTTCGAGGGTAAGGGTGATACAGCTGAAGTTGAAACCATTAAAAAAGCGCTGGAAGACCTGAAAAAAGCAGCGGCTGGTGAGAGTATAGAGGAGATTAACGCTAAATCTGAGGCCTTGAATAAAGTACTCCATCCTTATATCGAAAAGATGTATCAACAAAAAGTAGCTCAGGAGCAGAATGCAGGGGCTCAATCCGGAGCCGAAGGGCCGAAAAAAGAAGACGATGTTGTAGATGCTGAGTTTACTGAGGTTAAGAAAGAGTAAGAGGCGATGGTCCCCTTCCCGATATCTCAAATTGACGGGATGCTCGACCATCCCAGGTCAGCACTCTAATCTCGAACGTCCTGTTCGTATCTAATTTAGGTGCAAAGGTGTCAAGCCTTTGCACACATTTGTTTCGTTTATATAATTTTTGTCAATATTATGTTTGTTGAAATTTTTCATTAAATTGGATTTTCCTTGTACTAAAAGTAGATGGGTCATATAATACTATAAGACTGATTACTATAGAGCGAATACTATAAGACTGATTACTATAGAGCGAACAGACAAGCAGGAGTGTGGAGAAAAAACATGAAACGCGATATCTATGAGGTGCTTGGCGTTGATCGGTCAGCCAGCGAACAGGAAATTAAAAAAGCGTATCGGAAGTTGGCTCGCCAATATCACCCGGATGCAAACCCAGGCGATAAGGAAGCGGAAGAAAAGTTCAAAGAAGTTGCTGATGCATATGATATTTTGAGCAATCCGGAAAAGAGAGCGCGCTATGACCAATTTGGTCATGCCGGTATGGATTCCAATATGGGCAGCGGATTTGGAGATGTTGGGGGCTTTGGAGACATTTTTGATATATTTTTTGGCGGTGGTGGCGGACGGCGTAATGGTCCGCAACGCGGTGCGGATTTGCGCTATACGATGTCCTTGACTTTTGAGGAAGCAGTGTTTGGCTCAGAAAAGGAAATTCAAATTCCGCGCGATGAAACCTGTGCCGATTGTCAGGGCTCTGGGGCAGCTTCAGGAACATATCCGACAACATGTTCCCAGTGTCATGGCAGCGGACAAGTAAAAACGATTCAACGTACGCCTTTTGGTCAAATCCAGACTTCCAGAACATGTCCAAGGTGTAATGGCGAAGGGCGCACTATTAGTACTCCTTGTCCAAAATGTCAGGGGCAAGGAAAAGTCCGCAAGATTAGAACGCTTAAGATAAACATTCCCCAAGGTTCGGAGGATGGCTTAAATCTAAGGCTCAGTGGAGATGGGGAGGCCGGAACTAAAGGAGGGCCTCCAGGAGATCTTTATATTGTTTTACAGGTAAAACCACACCACTTCTTTGAACGTGAAGGAAATGACATTTATTGCGAGATTCCGATCACCTTTGTTCAGGCTGCGCTGGGAGCAGAAATAGATGTTCCAACCCTGGATGGAGTGGTTAAAATGAAAATCCCCGAAGGAACACAAACATCCACAGTTTTTCGGTTAAAAGGGCATGGGGTTCCTTATCGTCGAGGGGGTGGCCGCGGCGATCAACATGTGCGGACTATTTTGACAACGCCAACTAAGTTGAACGATAAACAAAAGAAACTTTTGCGTGAATTTGGTGAATTAACCCCTGAGCATATACAAATGGGTAAAAGATCATTTTTCCAAAAATTTAAAGATAACCTGCGCGACGCGATGGGGTAATAAAGGAGTACGAATGAATTGGCGTGAAGTGGCGGTAACGGTTTCATCTGAAGGAGAAGAAGCTGTTGCCGATCTTTTTTATCAATTAGGCTGTCCAGGTGTTAGTGTGGAAGATCCAAAACTAATAAACAGCTATATAAAATCCGGAAAATGGGATTATTATATTTTCGAGGAAGTGGAACTGACAGATACTGCCGTGGTAAAGGGTTATTTTCCGGAGGATGATGAACTGACTGAAAAACTCAACAAGTTAAATGCTGGAATCAGTGCACTGCTACAGCGCTTTCCATCTTGGTTTGTAGAGGTCAAAGGGATCTCCTTGAAGGATGAAGATTGGGGAACCGCTTGGAAGGCTTATTATAAGCCAATGCGCATTGGCAGGCATTTTCTGATTAAGCCGACCTGGGAGCAAGTCGCTTCGCTTGAGGATGACATTGTCCTGGAACTTGATCCCGGCATGGCTTTCGGAACAGGGACGCATGCTACAACGGCGCTGTGTTTAAGGGTCTTGGAAAACATTGTTCAACCCGGGCAAAGAGTGTTTGATTTAGGGACAGGCTCCGGGATTTTAGCGATCGCCGCAGCAAAACTCGGCGCCAAAGTTGATGCGGTGGATATCGATTCCGTGGCAGTCAAGGTTGCCCAGGAAAATGCCGCTTTAAATCGCGTGAACGACCGGGTGCGCATAATACGCGGGGATTTAGGAACGAAGCTTACGGGGCAGGCAGATGTTGTCATAGCCAATATTATTGCGGATGTTATATTAGTTCTCATCCCGGACTTAAAACACTTGTTGCACCCGGACGGTGAATTTATCGCATCCGGGATTATTGAAAGACGGGCACAAGATGTGGAAGCAGGCTTAAAGGAAGCCGGCTTGAAGATTGTCGAGCGTCTTGAGGATGCCGGGTGGATTTTACTGCGAGCGAGGTGGGCTAACCATGAAACGGTTCAGGATTAGCGAGCTTGGCAAGGATGTCTTTTGGCTACGTGATTCGGAACGCGATCACCTTGTCCGGGTACTAAGGCTAAAACCTGGCGATCTGGTGGTTGGTTTTGATAATACAGGAATAGAGTACACCGGCGTTATCCTCAAGATTGAGGATAATAGTGTGACCTGTCGCATCCTGAGTACAGAACAGCCTGCGGTGGAGGCTCATACCTCGATTTACCTGGTTACCGGACTCACCAAAGGAGAAAGAATAGAATGGGTGATTCAGAAGGGGACAGAACTAGGGATGAAGGGACTGATTCCCTTACGCACAAAACGCTCTGTTGTGCAGCTGGAGGGAAGAAAAGCACAGGAACGGGTTGTCCGTTGGCAGAAAATTGCTTCTGAAGCGGCGAAACAATCCCAGCGCGTTCAGGAGCCGAAAATTGCAGGGATCTGTGATTGGCGGGATTTAGCGGGGCAGTTGCCTTTAGATTCCCAATGGCTTATTCCCTATGAAGAAGAACAGGTGACGCAGCGCTTAGTCAATGCACTTAAAAGTATCGATTCCAAACGCCCTATTGCGCTCCTGATTGGTCCGGAGGGAGGTTTTGAACCGGGCGAGGTAGCTTTTGCCCAAGAAAAGCTGAAAGCAAAAAGTGTCTCTTTGGGACCGCGCATACTGCGGACGGATACGGCTGCTCTGGCAGCTCTGACAATAGTTTTGGCCCATTTTGGGGATTTAGGCTAGGTAGATTGCCGCTGAAGGCAAAAGAGATTGCAAATTTCTTAAAATAAAATACTGGTGGATATAAAGTCTATTGAAAGTGAAAACTGCTATTGAAAGATTAACCCCTGTAGCTGGTTGAGAATAAAAGGTGGAATATTAATGCCGAACTACAAACCCCGCGTCTGTTTCGTTACGCTTGGCTGCAAAGTGAACCACACGGAGAGTGAAGCGGTAGCCCAACTTTTTCGGGAGGCAAATTATCAGGTGGTCGTTGCTTCAGAAGAAGCGGATGTTGTTGTCGTCAATACTTGTACCGTCACCAATACCGGAGATAGTAAATCCCGTCAGGTTATTCGCCGCATGATCAGGGAACATCCGGAAAGCTTGGTGGTAGTCATGGGTTGTTACGCGCAAACCGCGCCGGGGGAAGTCCTGGGTATTGAAGGCGTTGATCTTGTGCTTGGAACGCAGGATCGCCTGAAGATTTTAGAGTGGCTTGAGCAGGTTAAAGTTGCGCATAAACCTCAGAATGCCGTACACGGGATAGGGAAGGCGAGGAAGTATGAAGAACTCCCTCAACTCCGTGAAGAGCACCGAACCAGGGCACTTCTCAAGATCCAGGAAGGGTGTAATCGATTCTGCACCTATTGCATTATTCCCTATGCACGTGGCCCTTCGCGCAGTCGTCGCCCAGAGAATGCACTGGCGGAGGCTCGTCGGCTGGTTGAGGCAGGTTACCCGGAAATCGTCTTAACCGGAATTCATACCGGTTATTACGGACAAGATTTAAAGGAAGAATTAGGGGAAGAATGGAATTTGGCGCGTTTGGTAAGGGAATTGGTCAAAATACCCGGCCTTTGTCGTCTGCGCTTGAGTTCGATTGAACCGATGGAATATACTCCCGCGCTAATTGCGAGCATCGTCTCATCAGATAAGGTCTGTCCCCACGTGCACGTGCCTTTACAGAGTGGAAGCGATCGCATCCTGACCCGCATGAATCGTCCCTATACCGTGAAAAAATATCGTGACCTGCTCAATAGAATGCGACAACAGGTACCGGATCTTGCCGTTACTACGGACATCATTGCCGGTTTTCCCGGTGAAACAGAAGACGATCACAAATCTACTTTAGAGTTTGTGCAGTCCTGCCGTTTTTCCGGCATTAACGTATTTCCTTATTCACCGCGGAAAGGTACCCCCGCCGCAGACTATCCGGATCAAGTTGCCAAGCAGCTAAAGGAACAACGGGTCAAAGAACTGTTGTCGGTTGCCCGTATCAGCCAGGAAGAGTATGTGCGGCGTTTTATTGGGAAACCGGTGGAAGTGCTGATCGAAGGAATTGATCCGCAAGGGGGGACTGCAATAGGGTATACTCCACACTATATCCAGGTTAAAATACCGGCCGGTAAGGGCAAATCGCCTTGGAAACCGCGGCAGTTTGTAACGGTTGTTTTGGAGGAAGGAATTGTGAGGAGAATGTGATTTGCAAAGTTATATAGAGCAAGAAATTTTGCTTGGGAAGAACTAATAGCGGTTGCGCTTAATAAGATAAAGGAGGAATTGGTAAATGCAAGCTGCAGATTGTGTCTTTTGTAAAATCGTTCTTCGCGAAATTCCCAGTAAAATTGCCTATGAGGATGATGAGATAATTGCTTTTAATGATAATCAACCGATAGCCCCGGTACATTTGATCATTATCCCGAAACATCATTTGCGTAGTCTCAATGATGTTTCATCTGAATATGAAACGTTAATCGGGCATCTTTTTGGCGTGATTAAGCGTTTGGCTGAGGAGTTTGGAGTTGCTGAGTCGGGCTATAGAGTAGTCGCCAATACCGGGGCGGATGGGGGTCAAGTCGTCGGACATCTCCATTTTCACTTACTCGGGGGACATGCTCTTGATGCAACGATTGGCTGATTACAACAGAGCGCAAAAATGTTAGAGCGCAAAAGTGTTCTTGACGCAAACGGCTTCATCCGGTATAATTATATGGTATATTTGTTATGATCCAGTGGAGGGAGGGATAAGACTATTGAGTGAGGTCAAAGTTGGTAAAAACGAATCCCTTGATTCCGCACTCCGCAGGTTCAAGCGTACTTGTCAAAAGGCAGGGGTTACAGCAGAAGCTCGTAAGCGTGAAGCATATGAGAAACCAAGTGTGAGGAGAAAGAAGAAGTCAGAAGCTGCACGAAAACGCAAGTACAGGTAAGGAGTGTCTGGAATGACCCTGAAAGAACGCCTTGTTGAGGATATGAAGGTTGCCATGAAGGCCAAAGAGGAGGGGAAGGTCAGACTTTCCGTTATCCGAATGGCCAGGGCTGCTATAAAAAATGCTGAGATCGATAAGAAAGTCGAGTTTAATGATGATCAAGTCATCGAAGTATTGGCACGTGAAGTAAAACAACGCAGGGATTCCCTTGAAGCATATAAAAACGCTGGTCGCCCTGAAATGGTAAAAGAGCTGGAAGAGGAGTTGAAGATTTTAATGGCTTACCTTCCGCAACAGCTTTCCGAAGGGGAAATTCGCCAGCTCGTCCAGGAGACCATCGCTATTGTAGGGGCTAAGAGTCCTAAGGATCTTGGGAAAGTTATGGGTGCATTAGCACCTAAGACAAAAGGCCGTGCAGATGGCAAACTTGTCAATCAGATGGTACGGGAAATTCTCAGTGCAAAATAGTAAATATTAAGAAAAGACCCGGTTGCGCCAAAAATGCAGCCGGGTTTTTTAATGATCAATGAATTAGATAACGGGCTTGGACTATTTTTACGCTTTCCTTCATAACTATACATACAGAAGGGAGGCCTTTAAATGTTCAAAAAACTGCAAACGAGTATCGGCGACATTTTGGATTTACCACCGGATGTGGTGGGAGAAGGTCCCAAAATTACGATAATTGGCCGGCAGCAAATCCTTGTAGAAAATTATCTAAGCGTTGTTAATTTTTCTGAGGAAGAGATCCGTTTGGCTACTTTGGAGGGGGATATCTGTTTTAGAGGAAAAGGATTAGAATTGAAAGTCATATTACCTACAGAACTACAAATTGAAGGCGAACTATCCTTCTTAACTTTTAATAATCTGAAGGAATAAACATTATGGAGGAGGGGAGCTATAATAATGTTTGAACGATTGCTGGCTATTTGGCAGGGACGGGTTTTCTTCCTCGCGAGAGGGAATCAGTTAGAACGTTTTTTAAATATAATTTTAAAAGAAGGGATCATCGTTTATCGTACGCAAAAATCAGAACGGGGAATGCGGGCATTGATCAGGCTGACAGATTTTCGGCGCTTGCGGCGGGCGGCACGCCAAACCCATACGCGGGTGCATATTTTGGCTAAATATGGTTGGCCTTTTGTTGCCGCGCGTTGGTGGCGCAGAAAGGGCCTTATCATCGGTATTGCCTTAATTGCCTTGGTGTTAACAGTTTTGTCCCAACTTGTGTTGTCTATTTCTGTGATCGGTAATCACAACGTTTTAACCACAGATGTCTTGGAACGGGCCGAAAAACTAGGACTGAAAACCGGGGCTTTTTCCAAAAGTTTGGATTTAAACCAGATTGCCAAAGCACTTCAGGAACAATTGCCGGATGCAGCCTGGATTGGCATAGAACGCAACGGGACTGACGTGTTGATCAAAGTATCGGAGAAAACCCGTCCGTCAATTCCCAAAGAAGCAGGTAATCTTGTGGCCAGACAGGCTGGTATTGTTAAGGAGATTATGGTGATTCAGGGAATTCCGCAGGTTCATGAAGGAGAAATAGTCAGGGCCGGTCAAGTGCTGATCGCCCAGGCTTTAACCCCAAATCTTCCTGGTTCGTCTGTTGCTCCAAATCCGCCAGTGGATAACTCTAATCCTGCTCCGCCTGCTTCTTTGGCCAGAGGGTTTGTACGTGGCCGGGTGTGGTATAGTGCGGAAAAACAAATTCCCTTGGTGGAAGATAAAGTTGAAGAAAGCGGCAGAGTTGCTGTGGGTTGGGGTATAAAATTTGGTTCCCGCGTCATAATGGTAACTATGCGGGATTCGCCATTTGAGCAAGACAATAAAGAAGTGACGAGTCATTACCTTAAGCCATGGAGGAATTGGCATTTTCCCGTCGAAGTTATAAAAGTAAAGTACAAAGAATTAAATAATGTACACATTGAACGCTCTATTGCCGAAGCTCGTCAACTAGCAGAAGAAGCTGCCCGGGTTGAACTCCGGAAGAAAATGACGCCTGGTGCTTCGGTTGTGGTAGAAAACGTGAGAGTTCTGCCAAACAATTCAGGTGCCGAACGGGTTAGAGTAGAGGTGGAAACATATGAGGATTTGGCGGTATACGCTGATCCTTAACGGATTAAGGCTTAATTCGGCTTTGTAAAGCATGTCCGTTAGAGCTTAAGCACTCGGAATAAGGATGATGGTATTGAAGCTAATTTGGGTGAAAAAAATCTTGAGGGTGCTATCTGACTGTATAAGTACACTGAAACATCACAGCACATGGTTGCGCGTTCTGGTTGGGGTGGTGTATTTTCTCTTGTTTATGTTTCTGTTATCCTCAAGCTTATTCGTTGCCAAACTCAATCTCGTAGTGGGTGAACCAAGTCCTCAACTGATTACAGCACCATATGACAAGGACATAGAGGATACGAAAAAATACCTTCAAGACCAGGAGGCCGCAGCGAAAGCTGTTCAAGCGGTATACATGCCGGACGAGCAGTACTTGAGCCAGCTGTCTAAGAACCTGGAAAATGCATTTGCTGTCTTGCGGGAAGCCACTGTTGCCACTGCGGAGGAAAGTGTGCGCGTTGCTAATTTGCAGCAAACCCAACCCTTCTCAGTTTTAGCGAAGGGGAACTTGGTTTCATTGATGAAGCTGTCTCCGGAAGCATTGACTGTTTCTGAACAAATTGGCGGTAATATTATTTTAAACAGAGCGCGAAATGGTGAAACCGGGGCACGGACAGATGCGGATGTGGTACCACTGCGTGAGGAAATAAAAACAGATATTAATCAATCTGAGCTGCAAGATGAGGTCAAAGTTTTCTTTAAGGCTTTTGTCGATCAGCAAGTAACTCGTCCAACCTTAACAGTAGATGAAGAAAGCACGGAAAAATTACGCGAGGCGGCTCGCGAGTTAACGAAAAAGGAAGTCATCCATTACAAGGCCAACCAAAAAATTGTCGGTATCGGCGAGATTGTTGATGAGAGAGCATATGAGGTGTTGGTTGCCTATGGACTAATCAATAGTACTAACACCTGGAAATCAGTTTCCGGAATTGCCCTGGTTGTCTTTATTGGTATCAGTGCCATTATGATTTACTTGCTCCAATATAGAAGGGATATCATGGATTTGTTCAACCGGGTTGTTCTGATTGGCTTGACGATATCCTTAGTTCTGGCTATTGGCCGGGGAGTAGTTGCCTTAAATTTAGGAGGAGCGGAGTTTGACTCCTTGGCAGGCATGCTGATCCCGGTTGCTTGGGCAACCATGTCTATTGCAATTTTAATTGGTGTGGATGTTGGTTTGTTGGTAGCAGTTGTTCTGGCAATTTTCGTGACGATTTTAATTGATCCTACTATTTCAACTGGGTATGGCTTTCAAACAGGCCTGGTGGCACTATTTGGCGGGATTGTAGGGGTATATAGTGTATCCCATTTAAGTCAGCGTTCTGATTTGGCGCGTGCCGGACTATTTGTATCCGCAGTCAATGTCTTAATGGTCAGTGCTATAGCCTTGGCCACAGGCATGCGTTTGTCTGTATGGGTGGTTGGCTTGATCCTGGGCACTGTAAACGGTGTGGCGTCTTCATTTTTAACGGTGGGGGCCTTACACTGGTTTGAGTCGGGATTTAAGATAACTTCCTCTGTCAGACTGCTGGAATTATCCAATCCCAATCGACCGTTGCTGAAACGATTATTGATGGAGGCACCGGGGACATATCACCATAGTATTTTGGTTGGTAATCTTGCCGAGGCTGCCGCTGAGGTAGTAAATGCCGATGCTACCTTGGTAAGGGTAGGTGCCTTGTATCATGATATTGGGAAATTAAAACGGCCATATTTTTTTATTGAGAATCAATTTACCCAAGATAATCCCCATGATAAAATTGCCCCGACCCTCAGCTCGCTGATTATTACCTCCCACGTTAAGGATGGTTTAGAATTAGCGAAGGAAAATAAACTGCCGCAGCCGATCAAAGATATTATTGCCCAGCACCATGGGGATGGCTTAGTGAGCTTCTTTTATCATAAGGCACATGAGGAAAATGACAAGATTCCCGAGGAAGCCTTTCATTATGAAGGGCCAAAACCGCAGACCAAAGAGGCAGCCCTTGTTGCCTTGGCGGATGCTGTGGAAGCAGCGGTGCGCTCTATGAAACAACCCACGCCGGGCCGTGTTGAAGGGCTTGTGCGGAAAATTATTAAGGATAAATTAAATGATCGCCAGTTAGATCAATGTGATTTAACATTTCAAGACTTAGACCGCATTGCCATTGCCTTTGTACGGGTCTTAAATGGTATTTTCCACTCCCGTGTTGAGTATCCGGCCTTGCCGCCGGCACGGGAAAACAGCGCCGCACAGAAGAGGATCGTGGTAGATATCAATAAACAGAATAAGAAAATGAGTGGGGACGCAAAGAAAAATGAACAGCACGATGCGGATGTTCATTAACGCATTAAAGTTTGATGTTTGAAGGGATGATAATAAGAAGTGATCTTGGATATTGCCTGGGAAGAAGAGTCTATTTCCTTTGAAAGACGTGAACCGCTCACCGTACTGCTAAATCAGGCTGTTAAAGAAGGGATTCGTCTCTGCGGCGGGTCGGAGGAGGCAGAAGTAAGCCTGCTGCTGGTCGATGATCAGCGTATCCAGGCCTTTAATTTAGAGTATCGCGGGGTGGATCGCCCAACGGACGTTCTTTCCTTTGCTTTACAAGAGAAAGTGGAGGACGAACCGGATGCGCTGTTTACAGACGAAATGCTTGGCGATATTGTAATTTCTGTGCCGCGGGCCAGGGCTCAGGCAGAGGAATACGGTCATTCCTTCGAACGGGAACTGATTTATCTTTTTGTGCATGGTTTGCTCCATTTGCTGGGGTATGATCATGAAGATGCGGCGGCGAAACAAGAAATGCGTCAAAAAGAAGAAGCAGTGATGGCCCGGCTTAAGCTGGAAAGAGCTTAATACGTGACTGCCTAAACCTATGAATTAAATCATTTTGCTTGCTAAGCAGGTTCTTTTGAAGTTGTCTTTTACATTCAGTAAGTAATCAGCCCGGTTTTTGAATAGAGGCCTTTATTTAAGGTTATGGTAAGATTGGAAGGAAGTGACTTCTTGGTATCAAGATCATCAAAAGAATTTCGTTCGGGTTTTGTATCAGTAATTGGCAGGCCTAATGTAGGAAAATCGACTTTGCTTAATCATTTAATTGGACAAAAAGTACTGATTATGTCCGATAAACCGCAGACCACCCGAAATCGCATCCAGTGTATTCTGACCGAGGAACGGGGACAGATTATCTTTTTGGATACACCAGGAATTCATAAACCAAAACATAAATTAGGAGAATATATGGTCGGTCAGGCCAAGGAATCCATACGCGAAGTAGACCTTATCCTTTATATGATGGATCTAACCGTCGATTTTGGCCCGGGCGAAGAGTATATCATCGGGATGCGTAAGCAAATGAAGACCCCAGGTCTCCTTGTTTTAAATAAGG
>JBMNTM010000009.1:0-20823 GCA_050945735.1 Desulfosporosinus sp. | reverse complement strand
CAGTGGTTTATCCTGCTGTTTTACAATATTTTTGGGGTTTTTGCAGTGGAATCACGATTAAAATAGAAAGTAATCTTTAGTAAAAGATTACAAGAAGATGACTTCTTTGATTTTTCAAATAAAATATACGTGAGAGACAAGTGGAAGTGTCAGAAAATGATGATCTTCTTATCTGTAGGAGCTTTTTAAAGACAATACGTAGATATGTAATGCAAGAGCATAGAAGGGGAGTAAGGATATGAGAAATTTTGATTTTACTGATGATAGGTTTGCTGCTTTGATAGGAATAAAACTTGTCGAAGTGAAACATGGCTATGCAAAAGCCAATTTGGAGATTACAGATAAGCATTTAAATGCCGCAAATATTGTCCACGGCGGAGTAATATTTACTTTAGCGGATTTTGTGTTTGCTGCCGCCTCCAATTCATATGGACAAGTTTCATTAGGGATTAATGCTAGCATTTTATATTTAAAACCTGGTAAAGCAAAAATACTCATTGCTGAAGCAAAAGAAATATCGACAAGTCATAAAATTGCCAGTTATACTGTCGACATATTTCACGAAGATAGGGAAATAATTGCCAGGTTTACAGGTATGGTTTATAGAACGAAAGATAGGATTAAAATATAAATCTGATTAATTTTCATATCAGCATTACATTCAGTTTCTGGTATAATTAAGATGTGGTCGACCCTCCTTTCTATTCCTGGATTCCAGCCATTCGACGGGACTGCTTGGCTTGCGATGGGCGTCACCGTTTCCTGCTAATAAAATCTTTCATTAAGTCGTTTAGTCATTGTTCAGATTTTTCAATGGCTTGATGTGTAGGGTTATTGAATCATGTGTACATTCATGTGTAGGGTTTTCAGGCATTTGTAAGGTTTTTCATACATATATGGGTTTCAAATTTACTCCTGACTCCTCATAGCAGGAGATTCGACGTGTTAGGAGAATTAGTTTAAAGTCGGAGTGGGAGTTACATATTTATAGATTCGAGAGGAGGGCTTGAAATGGAAGAGCGTCTGGTTGCTCCCCAGGAACAACTTGCTGATCGTGACGGGGAAGTACTTCGTCCTGGCCGTATGGGTGATTATATTGGGCAAGGAAAAGTAAAAGAAAACTTAAGTGTCTTTATTCAAGCTGCTTCTACTCGTGGGGAAGCTTTGGATCACGTCTTATTATATGGGCCGCCCGGTTTGGGAAAAACGACGCTTGCCAATATCATTGCTGCAGAAATGGGTGTAAGTATACGTACTACATCCGGTCCGGCTATCGAACGACCCGGAGATTTAGCGGCTATCCTTACAGCCTTGGAGCCCAGGGATGTGCTATTTATTGATGAAATCCACCGCCTAAACAATACGACGGAAGAAATCCTTTATTCAGCCATGGAAGACGGATGTCTGGACATCATGATTGGCAAAGGTCCAAGTGCCCGTTCAATCCGCTTGTCTCTGCCGCCGTTTACGTTAGTGGGGGCAACAACCCGCGCCGGACAGTTAACATCTCCGTTACGTGATCGATTTGGGGTTATTAGCCGGCTGGAATTCTATGCTGTTGAGGACTTAAAAGAAATTGTGCTTCGAGCGGCAGGTATATTGAGATTGGATATAACCGATGATGGCGCGGAAGAAATTGCCCGACGTTCCCGGGGAACTCCAAGAGTTGGTAATCGTCTATTAAAAAGAGTTCGGGATTTTGCTTTGGTTTGGGAAGACGGGGTAGTGACATCAACGATAGCCCGGGAAGCGCTAAATCGCTTGGAAGTCGATCCTGTAGGCTTGGATCAAATTGATCAGAAAGCTTTAAAGACCATAATTGAAATTTTCGCTGGTGGACCGGTTGGCTTGGAAACGCTCGCAGCGACCATTGGGGAAGAGTCAGTGACGCTTGAGGATGTTGTCGAACCATTTTTGCTTCAAATGGGATTTTTGCAGCGGACTCCACGGGGACGCATGGCGACAATGAGGGCGTATCAGCATTTAGGTTATACTATCCCGCAGAAGCGAGCTGACGGCGGACTTTTCCCGGAAGACTAAGGTTAAGAAACAGTCAAGAGCATATAAGCAAGGGAAAAAGGGTAATCTGAACATAGAGTGACTTGACCGAAAGTTATACTTTCATAGGTGTAAGAAGGTAGGTGTTGAGCATGACTCGAATTATGTATCGGTTACCATTTTTGTGTACGGCCTTATTGATACTTGTACTGATCCAGGCTGCGTCTTGCCAAGCAAAAGAGATTTCTGTAGAGCTTGTGTGGAAATTTAGCCAGGCAGGTTGGGTGGAAATTAAAGTAGAAGAAGGGGAATATCGTCTAATTGCGGATAAAGCAGTCCTGAAATTCCCAGAAGGTTCTAGCTTGCAAGTGGGCTGGGGAGGGTGGACTCCGGTTCTACGCATTAACCAAGCTGAATTTCGCGTCCTAAAAGAGGCGGTTTTGGAAATCAAAGGGATCGAATCAGGCAGCTTAAGTGTAAAAACACCAGAGAATGAAAGAGCTGTATATCGTGGAGATTTATACCTAAGTTGGCAGAGTGGTTATTGGCAGTTAGTAAATCGGTTGGATAGTGAGGATTACCTTAAAGGCGTTGTGCCTATGGAAATGAGTAACCAATGGTCAAAGGGCGGGTTAGAAGCACTTAAGGCACAAGCTGTAGCTGCGCGGACCTTCTTAATAAAACATACTGAGAATGGTAGAAAGGCGATCACTGATTCTCCAGATATTGATCAAGCCTATGCAGGTAAACTTGTGGAGGGGGAAGCTTCAGCGGCAGTTGAGGCCACGCGGGGCGAGATTCTTGTCGATGACCAGAGCAGGCAGCCGATCGAAGCACTTTATTCTTCCCATAGCGGAGGATATACAGAAGACGCTAAAAATGTATGGGGAAATACAGATAATAATAATGTATCTCATCCGGATCCATATTCAGATGCAGTTGGCGGAGCTGCAAATCATTGGCGGTTCATTATCTCCGCTCCGGTCCTGGGTTTTGCCTTTGGGCTTGGACCCGTGCAAAATATTGAACTTGACAAATTCCCTTCCGGTAGGGTAAAAAGTGTTAGGATGGAAGATGGGTTCGGACTTTCCAAGACTGTTACAGGGCGGACATTTGTTAAGAAATTTTATCCATACGGACAGCCTATTCATAAGTTTGCTTTTTTGAGTAATTTCTTTGAGGTAAAGAAAATCTCAACAGCTCAAGATTCTTTTAAAAAATCAGATAGTGAGTCAGGCTTAACAGTGTTTCCAGGAGCTTCAAAAAAGGAGCAGGGGCCTTTACTATCTAAAATCCTTAGTTCATCCCTTGGGTCGAGCACTGATTCCCAACCATTTGGAGTCTTCATTTTTGATGGACGAGGTTGGGGACATGGTGTTGGGATGTCCCAATGGGGCGCTTATTATATGGCTCAATTAGGATATAGCTATAGAGACATTTTATCGTTTTATTATAACAATACTTTAATCAGTAAATCATAGTGGAACTCATGCCGGATGGGACGGCTGAGTGTCTCAGTTCACTTGGTAAACGAAGGGGAATATTGGCTTGAAGGTTTCGGAGTTTGATTTTTATTTACCGGAAACGTTGATTGCCCAACACCCGGTTGAGCCCAGGGATGCTTCGCGGTTAATGGTTCTCAATCGGAAAAGTGGAGGAATTGAACATCATACGTTTCGAGATCTTATGTCTCTCTTAAAAGCAGGTGATGTGCTTGTGCTTAATAACACCCGCGTTATTCCTGCCCGTTTGATTGGGGAAAAAGAGGGTACTGAGCGGAAGATGGAAGTCTTACTCTTGAAGAGGCTTGAACTCAATGTCTGGGAGGCTCTGATTAAACCCGGAAAGCGTCTTAAAGTGGGGCAAAAGGTTTGTTTTGGTAATGGAATACTAATTGGTGAACTTTTAGATATCCAGGAGAACGGAAACCGGAGGATTCATTTTACTTACTCAGGAGTTTTCGAAACCATTTTAGACACTCTTGGCCAGATGCCCCTGCCACCGTATATTACTGCCCAGCTTGAAGACCAGGAACGCTATCAGACTGTGTATGCCAAGGAAAGAGGCTCAGTTGCCGCACCTACGGCTGGACTGCATTTTACGCCGGAACTTTTGAGCGGCCTCCGGAAGAAGGGCGTGGAAATTGCAGAGATTCTTCTTCATGTCGGTTTAGGTACTTTTCGTCCGGTTAAAGCGGAAAATATCCGGGATCATCTCATGCATTCAGAATATTATCGAGTGGATTTCGATGCTGCAGAGAAAATTAATCGAGCAAAACAAGAAGGACGTCGGGTTATTGCTGTAGGAACAACAGCTGCTCGGACCCTGGAATCCGTAGGGAACGCTCGGGGAAGGGTTGAGCCCGGTGTCGGCTGGACGGATATTTTTATTTATCCGGGCTATTCCTTTAATATTGTAGAAGCTTTATTGACTAATTTTCATTTTCCCAAATCAACCCTGATCATGTTAGTCAGTGCTTTAGCGGGACGCGAACTCATTTTAAGAGCGTATGAGGTAGCAATTAGAGAACAATACAGATTCTATAGCTTTGGTGATGCAATGCTCATCTTATGAGAAGAAGCGATGCACAATGTGCGAGTCTTAATATTCAGACAAATCGTATTCGTGTCTCGCCCTCGATTAATATAGAAGGAAGTGAAGGGCTTGACCGCAGTTTATTTGGAAATACTAAAAGAAGATTCCCGTACAAGGGCACGCTTGGGAAAATTACATACACCGCATGGCGTGATTGACACACCGGTGTTCATGCCGGTGGGGACGCAAGGGACAGTAAAAACTATAACCCCGGAGGAAATCAAAGAAATCGGGGCAGGGATTATCTTAAGTAATACCTATCATCTTTTCTTGCGCCCCGGGCATGAGCTAATTCGGGAAGCGGGCGGACTGCATCGTTTTATGAATTGGGACGGAGCGCTATTAACGGACAGTGGTGGTTTCCAGGTGTTTAGTTTGGGGGATCTGCGCAAGATTATGGAAAGCGGCGTAGAATTCCGCTCGCATATTGACGGTTCACTCCAATTTCTTAGCCCGGAAATTGCCACTCAGGTTCAGATGGCTTTGGGATCCGATATTGTGATGGCCTTTGATGAATGTGCACCGTATCCCTGCACCCATGAGTACGCCAAGGATTCTTTAGAGCGGACTACACGTTGGCTTAAACGCTGCAAGGAAACCTTGACTACTACAGATACCCAAGCCCTTTTTGGGATTGTTCAGGGGGGTATGTATGAAGATCTACGGCGTCAAAGTGCAGCTGAAATCACAGCACTGGATTTACCAGGGTATGCTATCGGGGGTTTAAGCGTTGGTGAACCGAAGGAAATGATGTATGAGGTCTTAGATTATACGGTTCCCTTACTCCCATCAGATAAACCTCGTTATCTGATGGGAGTTGGTTCGCCAAATGCCCTGATAGAAGGGGTTATGCGGGGGATTGATATGTTTGATTGCGTACTTCCGACACGGATTGCACGGAATGGGACGGCGATGACCCGCTACGGTAATGTGACTATTCGTAATGCCGGGGCTATGCATGATTTTGGTCCAATTGATTCTACTTGTGATTGCTATACCTGTCGCAATTATTCACGGGCTTATATCAGGCATTTGATCAAGGCGGAAGAGATTTTAGGCCTGCGCTTAATGACAATTCATAATTTGCGTTATCTTCAGAACTTAATGCAAGAAATCCGCGAGGCAATCAAGGAAGACCGTTTGCCGGAGTATAGACAAAAGTGCTTTTCAGATTATGGATACAATTGAAACCAAACGTTAATTCTACTTAGTATTTCCGATAATAGAGAAGGATTTTAGCCGTCTCATGAGGAATAATTAAAATTAAATAAGGAGGGATAATAGTATGACACTAACACCGACAATGACTATACTCTTGTATTTTGTGGCCTTTTTTGGAGTTATGTACTTCGCCTTAATCCGACCGCAGCAGAAACAGGCAAAAAAGCGACAGGCATTAATCGATAGTATTCGTACAAGGGATCAGATTATCACAGCTGGAGGAATCTATGGTAAAGTCACAAAAGTAAAAGAAGATTCCGTTATTTTACTTATTGCGGATAATGTAGAAATTGAATTAGCTAAATCTGGAATTATAAGCGTTGAAAATCGTGAAATCGACCTTGAAAAATCAAAATAGTATATCCGACTAAAAATATTATGAGTTTGACCTGCCAAAAATGTAAGTATTAAAAGCAAGTGGACACTAACCACTTGCTTTTAATACTAGTCAGAAATAGTAAAACCCTTTAGCTCCTGCAATTATTATTCCAATTTTACCAATTGACATTCAAATCAGGATAGTTCTATACTTATGCTAACATGGCCAAGGTTCTATTAACAGGGAGGAAAGTAGATGAGACGGGGAAACATTATTAAAATCGCTGCGCTGGTGTTACTGGTTGCGGCAGCGGTGGCATTATCAATTAAACCCCTTGTGTATCCCATGGATCCCACGAAGGGTATCCTTTTGGGACTTGACCTGCGCGGTGGAGTACACCTGGTACTGCAAGCAGAACAAGATAACGAGGGCACTCCAATTACGAAAGATGATATTGACAAAGCAAAAGCGATCATTGAGAACCGGGTTAACGCGCTGGGGGTATCCGAACCCATTGTCCAGGCAGACTATAATAAGAAACGCGTTGTTATTGATCTGGCCGGAGTTACTGACCCGGATAAAGCTGTGGATGTTCTGAAAACAACTGCCAAGTTGACCTTTAGAGATCCCCAGGGAAATATTGTGATTGAAGGGGCGGATCTTAAAGATGCCAAGGGGGGGCAACATCCAGCCGATGCGAGTGCTTATGTAGTTAATTTATCGTTCTCATCTGAGGGGACTAAGAAGTTTGCTGATGTCACAACGAAATTAGTTGGTCAAAGGCTGGGCGTTTATCTGGATGATACGCTCTTGACTAATCCAGAAGTTCAGACACCGATCCTCAACGGTCAAGCATATATCAGTGGTTATACTACTATGGAAGAGGCAGCAAATCATGCCGTGCTCATTCGCTCCGGTTCATTGCCTGTGAGTATGAGTATTACCGAGAAACGTCAGGTGGGGGCATCTTTGGGTGTTGACTCGTTAAACAAAAGTATTCAGGCTGGAATCTACGGTCTGGTCTTTATATTTCTCTTTATGCTAGTTACCTACCGTTTACCGGGGATAGTTGCCGATTTCTCGTTAATCGTCTATACGCTCATTGTCCTGTGGGTTTTTTGGATGTTCCGAGTAGTACTAACCCTCCCAGGCATTGCCGGTCTGATTCTCTCCATTGGGATGGCAGTTGATCTAAATATTATTATCTACGAACGCTTGAAAGAGGAAATTCGGGCTGGGAAATCTCTGCGCGCCGCTGTGGAAGCCGGATTCAGCCGGGCATTCGCTACTGTAATTGACTCCAATGTGACGACGCTTATTGCTGCAGTTACCCTTTATCTTTTTGGAACCGGTGCTGTTAAGGGTTTTGCCCTTACTTTAGGCATTGGGATTGTTGCAAGCTTATTTACCGCGATTACCTTTACTCGGTTCATATTACGCTTAATTGTGGGAATTAACCCAAAAATGAAGACGACCTGGTTTGGCGTAAGGGGGGATGCATAATGGATAAAACCAGACAATCTACTGCTTACGATGAAGTTAAAAAGCTGAACCCCATTTATTTCAATATTGTTAAGAAACGGTATTGGTGGTTTGCTATTTCACTACTGATTATTATCCCGGGAATTATTTCCTTCTTCATGCAGGGGCTTAATTTGGGAATTGATTTCAAAGGCGGAACCATGCTTGATATGACCTTCGATAAGGCAGTGACACAGAGTGCAATATCGGATACGATGCAATCAGTTGGGCTCGGTGGGTCTGTGCAATTATCCAATGACGACACAACTGTGTTAATTCGTACAGATGCACTTGACGAAGGGAAGCGCCAGGAATTATTGACTGCTTTGGAAAGCAAGGTTGGAGCGTTCGACAAAGTGAATCTTAAAGAAGACTTGGTGGGTCCGGCCATGGGGCAAGAACTCACCCGTAATGCCATCTATGCCTTGCTTATTGCCTTTGGTTTAATGATCATTTATATTACGATTAGATTCCAGTTTGCTTTTGCTATCTCCGCGATTATTGCCCTGATTCATGATGTTTTAGTGACCGTCGGAATTTTCTCGTTGTTCCAATGGCAAATCGATGCGACGTTTGTGGCGGCTATCTTGACAATCGTCGGTTACTCCATTAATGATACCATAGTTATCTTTGACCGCATTCGCGAAAACGAACCGAAGATGCGACGTTCAGACAGCTATGAGGATATGGTGGATAAATCCATTTGGCAGACCATGCGTCGTTCTATTTTTACGGCCGTAACGGTACTGATCGCTCTGTTGGCATTATATATCCTGGGCGGGGCATCTACCAGATTGTTCTCCTTGGCTATGCTGATAGGGGTATTTTCCGGAGCCTATTCCTCGATCTTTATTGCCAGTCAAATCTTCTTGGAAATTAAGAAATATCTGAAGAAGAAACCGCGTAGAGGCGGTAAGGCAGTGCGCGCTTAAGCCTAAACAATAATGGATATAGAATTGGGGATCTCAAGAATTATCTTGGGATCCTTATTCTTTACTAATTGGATTGAGAAGCTGGAAGTGTTTCTAAAGTATGTTAGAATGGAAGTGAAATAATAACCATGTAAAAATAGGGAGATGAATTGCGATTATATACAAGGAGTGGTCAATTAGTGCTTAAAATAATAAAGGGAATGCTGTTATCCCTTGTCATAGTATGCGGACTTTTACTTGGAATTAGTGGTTGTGGTGTGGAAAAACCATCTATTAAACTGCAGGAGGATTCTTCGTCCCTGAAGATAGCTTCACAGGCTTTAACAAATAAGACAGATTCTTCTGACTTAAAGAATCCAGCTGAGACATCCAATGAATCGTCAAATAACACGCCAAGATCTACACATGTACAGGATAATCAAGTTGTCCCTATCCTATACTATCATTCGATTATGCAAGAAAGTGGAAATGAATTAAGAATGCCTCCCGAACAGTTTGAACTTCAAATGGCTTATTTGAAGGACAATGGGTATCAAAGTGTCTCCCTGAAACAGTTATATCAAGCTTTATATAAGGGAGGGACTCTTCCTGCAAAACCTTTTGTAATTACTTTTGATGACGGATACGTAGATAATTATACTAATGCTTTTCCTATTTTAAAAAAATACGGGTTTACAGCTACTGTCTTCATGGTCACAAGTTATATAAACGGAGAAGGATTTTTATCCTGGTCTCAGCTGAAAGAGCTTGCTGCAAACGGATGGGAAATCGAAGGCCACACTGCCAATCACCCTTATTTGACAAAATTGGCTCCTTCAACTTTATTAAGTGAACTGAACATTTCAAAGGAATTATTAGAAAATGAGTTAAAACAACCAGTGAATTTTTTTGCTTACCCGTATGGAGACTTAAATGACGACGTTGTGCAAGTATTAAAAGATACAGGTTATTTGATGGCCGTTACTACAGAACGGGGATGGGCTGACGGGAAGGAAGATGCATGGCACCTGCAGCGTGTTTATTGCTACGCATCTATGGGGATAAATGAATTTAAAAGACGCATGCAAAATCCAAATTATTAATTCTCTATTTGGGGAGTTTAGTTTTGAAGTTATGGTAAGTGAAAGGTCCGCTGCCAGGTTCTAATGCAGCGGACCAATCTACTTTTCAAAAGAATGACTTGTTAAGATTTACTATTAGATAAATACTGTAAATAAACTTATTTATAAAATTATGAGAATTTATCTAAATGTTTAAGCAAAGAAACTACCACCACCACCAGCGGCGAAAACCGAACCATGGAAATCCAAAGCCAAGCCAAGGAAAACCCCAACGACCCCAAAACATAGAGAAAACCTCCTTTAATTCTTTCTGTGCCTTACAGGTTTGTTGTATTCCTTTAATCAACTTACCTAACATAGAGTATGAAAGGTATGGGCATAATGTTCCATATATGATAGTATATGGAAACGGCCGCAAAGGTTAGATTCATTCTTTTTTGGGCAATACTAGCAGAAAAAGTCTTGGCGGGAGGGAGGTTGCTTGGGATTCATATTTCTCGTATTACTTGAGGGTATCCTATTGCTTTCCGCTGGAATGATTTTTTTTGGTGGTATCTGGGGAAGCGTTGCTGCAACTGCAGCGTTAAGTGGGATAAACTATCTTATCCATGATATCGAGCAGTTTTGGTACTGGGAGATTCCCCTTCTTCTCGGGGAATTTGTAGGTATCATACTCCTGTTGGTTGTTGGGCGAATTGCTAACAAAGGCCAGGTTGTAAGTGGTTTGGTCGGAGGACTGATTAGTTTAGTTCTCTTTGGTGCTTTCGTGACCCCTATTGCAGCCATAATCCTATGTGCTTTGGTAATTGGAACCGGTATTATGCCGAAAAACAAAATAAATCAAGTTCTCTGGAGCTTTTCTCCAACGATTATGCGTCTGCTCTTAGGTGTTGCATTAATTATCTATGGAAATATCTTAACACTCTGACATACTCTCGTCCGATCAGCCGGGCTTCACAGAATTAAGTCAGAGGAGTAATCTGCGGGACTTCCTTTTTCAGGGGTCCATTTTTGTATGCCGGTCAGTTTTCCCTTCAGATGATCACTTATAGCACGCAGAGTCACATTATTGATTATCAAGGCTGCCTTTGATTTGACAAAGAAAGCATGCTAACCTTTACTTTGCTGTCAGTAATACCAATTACAGTAGGAGTCAGAGGTTACTAAACGGTGGGCGGTTAGCGACCAGCGTTAGAGGTTAGAGAAGTTTCAAATGTCGAAACATCGTAAGCTGAGTAGGGTTGAAGCAGTGTATACTTTGTCTTATAATTATATTCTGGAGGAGTGGATTTGAAACGGATATGGTCTATGCAACAATCATTCGAACACACGTCAGCAATACTCCATAATTGCCTTGGGATTTCACCAATCGTCGCCGATATTTTGGCAAAGAGGGGTTATTCACAGGTTGAAGAGGCTATTGAGTTTCTGCGCCCGACACTTTTAAATTTGCCCTCACCATTTTGTTTTCACGATATGTCGAAAGTGATCGAGCGGTTGTCATTGGCCTCAAAGCAAAAAGAGAAAGTACTTGTCTATGGAGATTATGACGTGGACGGGGTGACAAGCACTTCTTTACTATACAAAGTCCTTAGCGCTTTGGGTATTAAAGCTGTCTCTTATATTCCCAACCGCCAAGATGAGGGGTATGGGTTAAATTATAAAACCATTGAACGTGCCGCTAAGGCAGGTGTAAGTGTACTTATTACAGTCGATTGTGGGATCACAGCTGTTGCTGAAGCAGCACTCGCCCGCACGTTAAATATTGATGTGATTATTACTGATCATCATGAACCAAGCGAGGTTTTACCGGATGCATTCGCCATATTAAACCCCAAAGTAAAGGATTCAGGTTATCCGTTTCGAGACCTGGCTGGGGTTGGCGTGGCGTTCAAATTAGTCCAGGCTTTATTACATTCTTTGGGAAATAGCAAAGTGGGTATCCACTCTGAATACGAACTTTTGGATTTGGTGGCTTTAGGGACGATTGCAGATTTAGTCCCTTTGGTTGGAGAAAATCGCATTTTAGTCCATCATGGGTTGCTTCAGATGGAAAAGACACTAAATATTGGACTAGGTGCTCTCCTCCAGGAGTGCGGATTAAGGGGTAAACCACTTAAAGCAGGCCAAATTGCTTTTATAGTTGCCCCCCGGATCAATGCGGCGGGTCGCTTGGACAGTGCACGCGCAGGACTGGAACTATTCCTAACGCAAGATTTAGAGCGTGCGTTTGAGCTTGCCCGTTTGTTAACTCAGGAAAATCATTTACGTCAGGAAATAGAGAAAGAAATTTTGGCGGAAGCGATTTCTATGGTGGAGCAGAAGCCCTTGCCAAGGGTAATTGTGCTTTCGTCAAACCAATGGCACTATGGGGTTATAGGGATCGTTGCTTCCCGATTAGTGGAACGTTATTATCGTCCGGTTTTTTTGATTGCAGAAGAAGGAAAAGAAGCCAAAGGTTCGGCCCGTGGGATATCCGGTTACCCTGTGTTGGACCAATTAAAAACACAGGCCCATCTCTTAATAAAGTATGGCGGGCATCGGGCGGCTGCAGGATTTTCTATCCTCACAGATAATATTGAAATGTTTAGAGCAGGATTGAATAAACAAGCATCAGCTTTTGCAGAAACTCTCTTTCAAGAGGAGTTGAAAATTGATCACCAAGTTTCCCTTCACGAAGTGACAGGAGATTTGCTTCGCGAACTGGAACAAATGGCTCCCTTTGGTTTTGGAAATCCGAGACCGATTCTTTCTTGTCTCGGAGTTCCTGTTTATTCCATTAGTGCAATCGGCAAGGAGCGCAGTCATCTAAGATTTCGTTTTGGAACCAAGGGAGAAAAAGAAGGGATTGCTTTTCGCTTGGGAGAACGTATTAACGAATTGAATCGTGCAAGAACATTGGATGTGGCATTTTCCTTAGATCGGAATTGGTTTCGTGGACGAGAAACTATACAATTAGTTATTAAAGACATCCAAGCTAAAGCGAATTGGCGGGAGCATCCATTAGTAATAGAAGAAGACAGCAGCATCGAATGTCAGGAAATTGCTGTTTCACTAGATCAACATCATTTTACGCTTTCCGGATTTCAAAGTGACCAGGAAGAAACTGCGCGTCAGAGGTGTAAAGCCTTAGTACGTGAGGAACTCATCCTGATATATAAGGATTTGTTGGTCAAGGCAAAAGTAGTTAATCCCTTTTACTTAAGGTGTGATTCAAAAATATCTGGTTTTGAAAGAATAGCCCTTAAAATTTTTGAAGAATTAGGTCTTATTCGTTGCCTTGGAGGCACGAATGAGATTGTGATTAAATGGGTTCCGATTCAAAGCAAGTTAGATCTCGAGACTTCTTTACGCTTTCGTATTTTGAGAGAACGCTTGAATAGGGCATTAAAGTTCCAAGGCGAACTATTAAATGTTTTTATGAATAAATTTGAATAAGAATTGTTATAAGACTTCAATAACAGGTTATATACGGATGAGAGGAGTTCGCCGATGTCTTTCGCGGATTTAAGGGCAAAACTGCAAAAGAAATCACCACAGGCAAATCTGGATATTGTAGACAAAGCTTATCAATTTGCCAAAGTAGCACATCGGAACCAACTTCGAAACTCTGGTGAAGAATATATTTTCCATCCCCTTGAAGTAGCGCGGATTTTAGTTGATATGGAAATGGATACAGCTACTATTGCCGCCTCTCTGCTTCATGATGTTGTAGAAGATACATTGTATACAATTGCAGATATTGAGAAGGAATTTGGTTCAGAAATCGCTTTGCTTGTCGATGGGGTAACCAAACTGGGACGAATTGAATATAAGAGTAAGATGGAGCAACAAGTGGAGAATTTGCGCAAGATGTTCTTGGCTATGGCCAAGGATATCCGCGTTATTCTCATTAAACTGGCCGATCGTCTTCATAATATGCGCACTTTGAAATATCATTCGGTAAAAAAACAAAAAGAAATTGCCCAGGAAACTCTGGAAATTTTTGCACCTTTAGCTAATCGACTCGGTATTTTTAGGATTAAATGGGAATTGGAAGATATTTCCTTTCGCTATCTAAAACCTGAAGAATACTATGACCTAGTTGAAAGGATTGCTTTGAAACGACGGGAGCGTGAAGCCTATATCAATGAAGTCATTGTTCAAATGCGTGAACGATTGAATGAAGTTGAAATCCCTGCCGACATAGCCGGTCGTCCGAAGCACTTTTACAGCATTTATCGTAAAATGATTACTCAGAACAAAGAACTGAGCGAAATTTATGATTTAATGGCTATTCGGGTGATTGTTGGAACGGTTAATGATTGTTATGGGGCGCTGGGAATTATCCATACTTTATGGAAGCCGATCCCCGGACGTTTTAAAGACTATATTGCGATGCCCAAACCTAATATGTATCAGTCTTTACACACTACTCTGATCGGAAATAACGGTGAGCCCTTTGAAATTCAGATTCGGACGTGTGAAATGCACCGTACGGCTGAATACGGTATTGCGGCGCATTGGAAGTATAAAGAAGGCGGCAGCAAAGATGGCAGTAACAAAGCGACGAATATAAACTTTGAGCAAAAGCTTTCTTGGTTGCGCCAGTTGCTGGAATGGCAGTATGATTCCCGGGATGCCGGAGAATTTATGGAATCTTTGAAGATTGACTTATTTGCAGATACCGTTTTTGTGTTTACTCCTAAAGGGGATGTAGTGGAACTACCGGCTGGTTCATGTCCGGTTGATTTCGCTTACCGTGTCCATACAGATGTGGGGCATCGTTGTGTTGGTGCGAAGATTAATGGACGGCTCGTTTCCCTTGATACAAAGTTGACTAACGGAGACATTCTGGAAGTTCTTACGTCGAAACAAGGAGCACCAAGCCGGGATTGGTTAATTTTTGTTAAAACCTCACAAGCTAAGAGTAAGATTCGTCAATGGTTTAAGAAGGTGCAACGCGAAGATAACATTGCGCGTGGCCGTGAAAGTTTGGAACGTGAGATTCGTAAACTTGGATTCGAACCAGGTAGTGTTTTGATACAGGAATATTTATTAGCAATATGTAAGAGCCAAAATTTTGTGGGGCTTGACGATTTATACGCTTCCATTGGAGACGGCGTACAATCCCCTAATAAAGTCCTGGTTCGCTTACGTGAGGAATTGTCTAGGGAAGAACGGGAAAAGGCGCAGCTTGTTGCACTTCAACAAGGGGAGGGTAAAAAACCCAGCCTTTACGGCAAAGCTTCCCACGGGGTCCGCGTTAAAGGTGTGGATAACGTGTTGGTACGTTTTTCACGTTGCTGTAATCCTCTGCCGGGAGACAATATTATTGGTTATATTACCCGGGGGCGTGGGGTTTCTATTCACCGTAGGGACTGTAAAAATATCCTTAGTCACTACCAGGAAGAGCGTGAACGGGTGGTAGAGGTATTGTGGGCTGAACAGCTTGATTCTACCTACCCGGTAGATATTCGAATCTACGGTAAAGACAAGCCTCGCTTGGTTACCGATGTCATGAACACAGTCTTGGATACGCGTACTCATATTTTAGGCATAAATGCCTGGGTAAGAAAAGATAATATTGCTCGTATACAGCTGCGTGTCGAGATCAGAAACCTTGAACATCTTAAAGCAGTAATGCATAAAATTCGCAGAGTCGAAGACATTACGGATGTCGAGCGGGTTCATTCAGGAGGAAATTAATTGTGCGGAGTGTAGTTCAGCGCGTTAAGCAGGCAGCGGTTACAGTGAAGGGAGAAAACGTGGGAAAAATTTCTGGCGGTCTTTTAGTCCTGCTGGCTGTCGGACAAGATGACGGAGAAAAAGATGTAAATTGGATGGCTGATAAACTGGTAGGTCTTCGGATATTTGAAGATGAAGAGGGGAAAATGAACCGATCTGTGCTTGATGTGGGCGGAGAAATCCTTGTTGTTTCTCAATTTACGCTCTATGGCGATTGCCGTAGTGGGAAGCGCCCCAGCTTTACAAGAGCTGCACCGCCGGAATTGGCCAAGGCCTTGTATTTACAGTGCGTAGAAGCACTGCGCAGCCGTGGAGCCAAGGTGGAGACAGGAGTTTTTCAGGCTCAAATGGATGTGGAGCTTATTAACGATGGACCAGTAACGTTACTGTTGGATAGTGAGAAGAAATTTTAGAGTAGGAGTGAACGTAAAATGATAGAGGGGCGAGTTATGGGTCCCATGGGGGCAAATTGCTATTTGTATGCTTGTATGGAAACTAAAAAAGCAGCTGTTATTGACCCGGGAGGAGATGCAAAAAAGATTTACCGTTGGATTTTAGAGAAAGGCCTCACAGTAGAGTATATTCTACTTACCCATGGGCATGTGGATCATATCGCTGGAGTGCCTGAACTAAAAGCACTATTAGGGAACGTTAAAGTGGGGATTCATGCCGGTGATGCGAAAATGCTCACCGATATGAGGAGGAATCTTTCCTTTTATCTCGGAGCAGATGTCGTTATGGAGGACGCTGATTTTCGGCTGAAGGACGGGCAGGAAATTTCCATTGGAAATAAAAAATTAAAAGTGCTCACAACTCCTGGTCACTCACCGGGTAGTGTTTGTTTTTTATGTGATGAAGGGCTGTTCAGTGGCGATACTCTTTTTGCCGGGTCAATTGGCCGTACTGATTTTCCGGGAGGCTCGTTTAACCAATTAATGAAAGGCGTGCGAGAAAAACTAATGGTTCTTCCGGATGAGACCAGGGTTTTCCCAGGGCATATGGAAGAGACAACCATAGGTATGGAAAAACGGTATAATCCCTTCCTATAGGATTCATTTGACAAATAATATTTATATTTGTAAAATAATAAAAACTTAATTATCGGTGTAAAGTACTCGCTTAAACCTTTTGGAAAAAACACTAAGTAGTCACTCTTTCTGCAGGGAGGGCCGGCTTGACTGGAACCGGCCTGAAAGATACTTGGTTAGACACTCTGGAAGGGAGTACTTTTACGACGGATTGTCTCGTTATAGACTGGAAAGTGGGCGGAAAATCCGTCAATTAGGGTGGCACCACGAGAAGTTCTCGTCCCTTGCGCAAAGCAAGGGACGGGGGCTTTTTTTGCAGGTAAAATCAGGATCAGGGAGGACTGGAAAATGATGATTCAGCGTCCAAAAGGGACCCAGGATCTGTTACCGGGAATGATAGAACATTGGCAATATCTCGAGGATATTATCCGAACAGTATGTTGTGAATATGGGTATGAGGAGATTCGCACACCGGTATTTGAAGCAACAGAACTATTTCAGCGGGGTGTGGGACAAACAACTGATATTGTCAACAAAGAAATGTATACCTTTCTCGACAAAGGGGATCGTTCGTTGACCCTTCGTCCGGAAATGACAGCTTCTGTTTGTCGTGCATATGTCGAGAACAAGCTCTTCGGACAATCCCAACCTGTCAAACTATACTATATTGGTCCGATGTTCCGTTATGAACGACCACAAAGCGGACGTTTCCGGCAGTTTCACCAATTCGGAGTGGAAGTTTTAGGTGCACACCAAGCAGTTGTTGATGCAGAAGTGATAAGCTTAGTGTGGAACATCTACCAACGGCTTGGACTTAGCGGACTTGAAGTCCATGTTAATTCGGTGGGCTGTCCGGTTTGCCGCACAAAGCACCGGGCAGAACTTCAACAATTTTTGAGCACACGTCAGGAAAAACTCTGCAAAGACTGCCTGGATAGGTTTGCACGTAATCCATTGCGTACCTTGGATTGTAAGAACCCTGACTGTCAAGCGGCGACAGAAGGGGCCCCGACAACTCTGGATAGCCTTTGTGAGGATTGCAGTGCTCACTTGGAGAGGGTTCTTGCCTTATTAGGAGCCGCAGGAGTGGCTTTTCGCGTTGACCCGCGCCTGGTACGGGGATTGGATTATTACACTAAAACAGCTTTTGAAGTTATGGCAGAAGAGCTTGGAACGCAGAGTGCTATCTGTGGGGGAGGCCGCTATGATGGACTGGTTGAAGAAATCGGTGGTCCGCCCACACCGGGTTTTGGTTTTGCTATGGGGTTGGAGCGAGTGTTAGCGGTACTTCAGGTTCAGAATAAACTCCCAGAGGAAAAACCGAAGTTTTTCGCTATGCTGATTGCGCTGGGTGAGAAAGCCCAGAAAGAGGGATTTTCACTCCTTAGTAACTTAAGAACCCAAGGTATACCCGTGAGTATTGATTTACTTAATCGAAGTCTCAAAGCCCAACTGAAAGCTGCTAATCGTCAGGGGGCGAGGTATGCTCTCATTTTGGGGGAAGAAGAATTGGAGAAAGAAGTGCTCCTCATTCGGGATTTAATAGTAGGAGAACAGACAGTAGTGCCATTTATTGAAGCAGTTGAAGAAATAATCAAGATGTATCAGAGAGGGGTTCAGGTATGACAATATTTTCAGAACGGGTTGAAAACAGTAAGTTAGAGTTAGGAAAAGTTGGAGAGGTTGTTCGTTTACTGGGCTGGGTACAGCGAAGACGGGATCACGGCGGATTGATTTTTGTCGATCTGAGAGATCGTTCCGGTATCGTGCAGGTAGTTTTTGATCCGGAGAAAATTGGTGAGCAATTTGCCCTGGCAGAAAGCCTTCGCTCTGAGTTTGTTGTATCCATCTTAGGTCAAGTGGTAGCACGGCCTGAGGGGATGATTAATCCGAACTTAGCAACGGGAGAAATTGAGGTTATTGCGCAGTCTCTGGAGGTTTTAAACAGAGCGAAAACACCGCCTTATTATCTGGTGGATAAAGTTGATGTAGATGAAACGGTGCGTCTGAAATATCGCTATCTGGATTTGCGCCGTCCAGAGATGCAGTATGTGTTCAAAATAAGGCATCAAGTAACTCAAATCATGCGTAATTTTTTGGATAGCCTTGGCTTTTATGAGATCGAAACCCCGATGCTCACTAAATCCTCACCGGAAGGAGCTCGAGACTACCTCGTACCCAGCCGTGTACATCCGGGAGAGTTTTATGCTTTGCCCCAGTCACCACAAATTTTTAAGCAACTCCTCATGGTTGGCGGGATGGAGAAGTATTTCCAAATTGTGCGATGTTTCCGGGATGAAGATTTAAGAGCGGATCGGCAGCCGGAATTTACCCAGCTTGATGTGGAGATGTCCTTTGTGGAAGTGGATGACATCTTATCTATAATGGAACAATTAATAGTACAGATTTTTTCAAAAACAATTGGCAAGAAAGTAAACATGCCCTTCCCTCGTTTAACTTATAAGGAAGCCATGGACCGTTATGGCTCGGATAAGCCGGATACGCGCTTTGGCATGGAATTGATTGATGTAGGCGATCTGGTAGGCGAGACGGGCTTTAAAGTATTTGCCAAAGCGGTAGCTAGCGGCGGAAGTGTCAAATGCATCTGTGCCAAAGGGTGTTCCAGAATGCCCCGTCGCGAGATTGATGCCCTAGGGAAGTTTGTCAGCACTTATCGGGCGAAGGGCTTAGCCTGGATCGTTTTGACGGAGGAAGGAGTAAAATCACCCATTGCCAAGTTCTTTACAGAGCAGGAAATGAGCGCTTTGCTGGAACGCACGCATGCTGAGTGCGGTGATATCTTGTTTTTTGTTGCCGATACATACTCGGTTGTTTCAGATGCCCTTGGTCATCTGCGTTTGGAACTGGGCAAACGATTAGGGCTTATTCCGGAAGATGCTTTGAATTTCTTATGGGTTACCGAATTCCCACTTTTGGAATATGATAATGAACAAAAACGCCACGTAGCTATTCATCATCCATTCACGGCGCCTATGGATGAAGATTTGCCGCTTCTGGATTCGGAACCGTTATCCGTGCGGGCTAAAGCTTATGATATGGTACTTAATGGAACAGAGCTTGGAGGAGGTAGTATTCGGATCCATCGGCGAGAGATTCAGGAGAAGTTGTTCAATTTATTAGGATTATCCGAGGCGGAAGCAGTGGACAAATTTGGGTATCTTCTGGAAGCCTTCGAATACGGAACGCCGCCGCATGGTGGAATCGCCTTCGGGCTTGACCGGATGATTATGCTCTTAACGGGAAAGGATAATATTCGAGACGTAATCGCTTTTCCAAAAACGCAAAGTGCTTCGGATGTAATGGCGCAAGCCCCTTCGACGGTGTCAGATAAACAATTACAGGAATTGCATATAAAAACTATAGAAATCATTTGACAGTAAGAGCGTTATTAACTATTATACTATTGTACCTACCCCTTTGGGGTATTGGAGGGATTTGTGACATGTCAAATTCAGCCTCTTATTCAGAATCCAAAGACAATCTTATGCTAAGGCTCAAAAAAATCGAAGGTCAGGTTAAAGGGATTCAACGCATGGTTAATGAAGACAAGCGCTCTGTTGACGTGTTAATACAAGTGGCCGCAGTTCGAGCCGCGATTAACAGAGTTGGCACTATTGTCTTTGAACATCATTCACGGGGATGTATGCGAAAAGCTCTTGAAAGTAGTGACCAGGAAGCAGCGATTGAAGAGCTTGTCAGGGTGATAACGAAATTTGTTAAATAATATATATTCATAAAGGGGGAATTAGTATGGCAGGTAGTAATGTAAAAACTTTTACTACAGCAAACTTTGATTCAGATGTACTGAAGTCTGAGCAAACGGTTTTGGTAGATTTTTGGGCTCCATGGTGTGGTCCATGCCGCATGGCTGCTCCTGTTATCGATGAACTTGCCGATGAGTATGCCGGGCGAATTGTCATAGGGAAGCTTAATGTAGATGAAAATGGCCCTATTTCGCAGCAATATGGAGTCATGAGTATACCTACACTTGGGATTTTTAAAGGGGGCAAGATGGTTGACAAAATCGTTGGCTTCCGCGGGAAACCAGAACTTGCAAAAATGCTCGAGGCACATGTCTAATTCCAGATAAAAGAAGGCAATGTCCCAAAAAACTTGGGCGTTGCTTTTCTTTAATTAGTATTTAATGTTAATTAACTTGGGCATTGCTTTTTACTTTAATTTCGAATGATGTTTTGCATATATCCTTTGTTCATAACCTGAATTTTGTGGATTAGGTGCCAAGGCCAAATTACTCCGAGTTAAAGAATAACGTTAATACCTGACTTGACCGCCTTAAGCAAAAACCAGACTAACAATTCCTAAAAAACCTTGATAAATCAACATTCTTTAATCTTAACAAGGTCAAAATGTGGTCACTAACAGGCTGCCAAAAAGATAAT
>JBMNTM010000008.1:0-21296 GCA_050945735.1 Desulfosporosinus sp. | reverse complement strand
CTCTTTCACTTTTGCTCCTGGTCGGGGATTAAACCTGATTTACTAATGTTACTCACGATCTATATGGCCATGCACCACAGTCTTCCTTCCAGTTTGTTTTGGGGACTGGGTGCAGGTTTATTAATGGACTTATATTTAGGCCGTTTCATCGGCATGTATACCCTGACCCTTGCGGTGGTTGCCTATGTGAGCTACTGGCTCAGCCTGCGCTGGTACAAAGAGAATTATCTTTTAACGACTTTCACGGTTTTTTTAGTTACCGGACTGGGGCAAATGCTGATTGTTTTTTTAAGTCTCGGGGCAGGGCTGCATTGGTCTCTGGGGGATGTCGTCCGTTTGGTGATGGGAGTATCCTTCTATAATGCAATCCTGGTTCCACTAACTTATCCATTGCTTCATAGGTCATTCCTACACGGATGGCTGCGCTACCGGCCGCGACACGAGCGATAAGAAGAAGTTTCTTAGCACGGTCGCACACGTTCCGTCGCTATTCGCTTGTCGCTAAGGCTAAAACACAAAACCTCTGGGTATTACTGCATGTTTGTCGCTCCTTGCCATCCATGGCACCGCGACATCAGTCCATCCTTGGACAAGTCCCGTTGCGTTTCTTTACGCCTTAGCGCCTGCGCTCATTGACGCGACTCCTCTCTCCGTGCTCCCTAAGCTAAGAAACTTCCTCCAACCGGGTTAGGGAATAAGAAACTTCTTCCAATCGGGTTAGGGAATAAGAAACTTCTTCCAATCGGGTTAGGGAATAAGAAACTTCCTCTGCCGAAAATAGTACTGAAATGGAGTTTTTTAATATGGAAGACAAAGAGCGAAAGCCATATGTTACTCGTCTTATGGGATTAGGTTTCGTTGTGGTTCTCGTTTTTTTCATTTTGGGCTATAATCTTTGGTATTTGCAGATTGCCCAAGGGGCGTATTATGCGGCCAAGGCCCAGGGGAATGTCAGGAAGCTGGTAAAGGTGCCGCCGACACGGGGCGATATTATTGATCGCAATGGTAAGTTGTTAGTGATGAGTACTCCGAAGTTTGTTCTCAACTTATCCTGGATGGATTTGCAGCAGTCCAAGGGGGGTGATTGGAAGGATGTTGTACGGCGCTTAGCGGGTTACATAAAACCTTACTGGCCTATTCCGAACCAGGACGTGGATTCGATTGCCGAAGACATCTTTGCCAATATCCAGAATCATCAGTGGGAACGCTATCGTCCGGTGACGATCCTTAATGATGTTCCTCAAGAACTGCAGGCGAGTATCGCTGAGCATCAGGAGGAACTTCCCGGTGTGAGTGTAGATGCGATCCCGGTGCGGGAATATCCGGAAAAAATACTGGGTGGTCATTTCCTTGGTTATGTGCGCGAGATTTCGGCTGAGGAAATTGCTCAATTTAATAAGAATACCGATGCCCAGGCAGCGGGTTTTAAATATGCGCAAGGGGATCTGGTCGGCAAGGATGGAGTTGAGAAATCTTATGATTTTTGGCTGCGCGGGGTCGAGGGTATTCAACAAGTGGAAGTAGACAATAATGCCCGCCCTCTTTCCAAACAGATCATTAATCCGCCCGTTGTGGGACGGACTGTCCAACTAACGATTGACGCTGACTTACAAAAGGTAGTGGAAGATACACTTGATGAGCGGATAGCGATTATTCAAAAGACTAATCCGAATGCCCGTGCCGGGGCTGCGGTCGTATTGGATGTTAATACCGGGAAGATTCTGGCCATGGCTTCGCGGCCGGGAATGGATCCTAACGAATTGACGGGTATTATCACTACGGAAATCAGAGATAAATACTGGCCGCAAGATCCCCAACAGGCCTCGCACGCTGCATCCCTGAACCGGGTGGTGTCCGGCGCCTATGCACCGGGTTCAGTTTACAAAATGGTGACAGCAATGGCAGCCTTACAGCTCAAAGTGACTACCCCGGAGGAGCGGGTCAATGATCTGATGTCTTCCTTGGGGGGGGCTGAGTCTCAGGCAGCAGGTATCGCGGAATGGGGAAGAAATTATTTCGGACATGTCAACCTCACGCGTGCCCTGGCCAAGTCTTCAAATATTTATTTTCAGGTGATGGGCCGCCGCGTCTTTGAGCAAAGTCCGGAAATAATGCGCCAAATCGGCAATGAATTTGGCTTAGGGGTCACAAGCGGCATCGATTTACCGGGCGAAGCAAAGGGAATCTCCCCTTCACCGGAATGGAAGAAAGCGTATAATGGTCCTATCCTTGAGAAATCACGCGATAAGAAGTTGGCGGAGATTGAGAGCAAGTACGCTTCCCAGCTGGCAAATGCTCCGGATGAAAAAACAAAAAAGAAGCTGCAAAGTGCAAAGGAAGCAGAGATTAGTGAGGTAAACCTTTGGTACAAGCAAGAGGTTTATTATAAGGTCGACTGGCGGCTCTATGACAGTTATAACAGTTCCATCGGGCAAGGGGATAACTTTTATACCCCGCTGCAGTTAGCAAATTATGTGGCCACGATCGCTAACGGCGGCAAACATTATCGTCCGTATATTGTCGAGAAAATTTTGGATCCCCTCAGTGGGGAGACGATCAAACAATTTGAACCTCACCTGCTTAATTCAGTATCGGTTTCCCCGGAAGTTCTGGATGCGGTTAAAAAAGGGATGCGCGCTGTTATGACCGGGGAAGGGACAGCCAACTTTCTCTTCGAAGGTTACGACCCGGTACCGGAGTTTTCCGGGGGAGGGAAAACGGGAACAGCCCAGCTTGGGTCCAGAGATACGAGTGGTGCGCAAATATTCAATGGATTGTTTGTGGCCTTTGCGCCTTATGATCATCCGCAGCTTGCCTTCGCCGGGGTTGTTGAATATGGGGGACACGGTGGAGATACAGCAGGTTACGTCGCTAAGGCGGCTTTTATGAAATATTTTGGGTGGAAGAGCGCGAACGAGCGCTAAAAAGCAGGGAATGTTTCGCATTTTTTGTTAATAGTTTTCAATTGGATAAAGGAAATTAGGACAGGCTTGTAGAATTTTACTTTCATAGTAAGCCTGTAATTAAAAATGAATGATGGGGGATTGGGCAGATTGACACGGTCAGAACATTTGACACTGAAAGGTACTCGCGATGGATTGGTATTATACCTTGATCCGAATGCGGACTTTAAAGTGTTAATGCGTGAGCTTACTAAACTATTAAAGGATTCTGCTCAATTCCTACAGGGTGCAAAGCTGCGCTGCTATGCAGGAAAAAGGGAATATACTGAAGACGAACTCGCTGAGTTGCGGTCAGTCCTGAAGAAACAACAGTTGGAAATCTCGGGCTGGTTGACCCCGGAAGAAGTGAGCGTATCTGGTAAGGCCCAAGCTTATGCGACAGAGAACAAAGCAACGCGTCCCTGGGAAGGAAGGATGGTGGAGGGTAACTGTCTTTTTGTGGAGCGCACTCTGCGTTCCGGAAATAGCATCCAATATGATGGCCATCTTGTTGTTTTAGGGGACGTTAATCCCGGGGCGGAAATTATTGCAACCGGCAACATTATCGTTTTAGGTTCTCTTCGGGGGGTTGCTCATGCAGGAGCGGCGGGTGAACGGAAAGCCTCAGTAAGTGCTTATCATTTGGCCCCTACCCAATTGCGGATAGCTGATTTGGTGACTAGAGGACCTGAGGATGAAGCCGACGGGCGGGGGCCGGAGATTGCCAGAATCCAAAATAACCAATTAATTGTAGAAGCGGCTGGCATTAATGGATGGCGTGACAAGGCCCGTTAAGGAAGAATTAGTCTATGAGGAAAGGTAGGTCAAAATATGGGTGAGGTAATCGTAGTAACTTCCGGAAAAGGGGGTGTTGGCAAAACGACAACAGCCGCCAACATTGGCACGGGGCTGGCTAACGCAGGACATAAAGTCGTTTTGGTCGATACCGATATAGGTTTGCGTAACCTCGATGTGGTGATGGGACTGGAAAACCGCATTGTTTACGATTTAGTGGATGTGACCACTGGAAATTGCCGCCTAAAACAAGCGCTTATAAAAGATAAACGTCTTTCAAATCTTTTTTTATTACCAGCTGCGCAAACTAAAGATAAGACTGCAGTTAATGCCGAGCAGATGAAAACCTTAGCGGAAGAACTGAAAGCAGAATTTGATTATGCCATTATCGATTGTCCGGCCGGAATCGAACAAGGATTCCGCAATGCGATTGCCGGTGCGGACCAGTCAATTGTCATTTGCACACCCGAAGTCAGTGCCGTGCGGGACGCCGACCGGATCATTGGCCTTTTGGAAGCTCAGGAGATAAGAAATCCAAAATTAATCATCAACCGAATTCGTCCGGAAATGGTCAAACGGGGAGATATGATGGACATTTCGGATATTTTGGATATTTTAGCGATTGATTTGATCGGAGTTGTTCCGGAAGACGAGAGTATAGTAATTTCTACGAATCGCGGCGAACCTGCGGTAATGGATAATTCATCAAGAGCGGGCGGGGCCTATCGGCGGATCACAAGGCGAATTAAAGGGGAAGAAGTACCACTGATGAACCTGGAAGAGCCTCATGGATTTATGGTTAGGCTGAAGAAACTTGTTGGTTTACGCTAACCGTTCGGGACTGAGAGGAGGAATCGTCCTTGTTAGAATTTATCAGCCGATTGTTTGGCAAGGAAACCGCCTCGAGTAAGGCGGTGGCAAAGGAACGTCTTCGACTCGTTCTGGTGCATGACCGTGCCAGCATTTCGCCTGTCATGCTTAACAGATTAAGGGAAGATATCGTAAAAGTTATTTCAAATTACATGGAAATCGACGAAGCTGCACTCGAAGTCAACCTGTGTCAGGATGAGCGTGATGTAGCACTAGTTGCCAACATACCTGTCATTAAGATGAAGCGGGATTATGCTGCCAAGGGATAATCCCCAGAGCCTTTCACACTTTTGCAAAGCGTTGGAAGGCTTGATTTTTTTTGTTATAATTGAGCAAATATCAGGTTCATTAATGGATCAGAAGGGACTACCATGGATAGACGCACACTGAAAAACCTGGACTTTTTATTTCTTTTTATTTTATTGTTACTATTAATAGCCAGTCTAATTATCTTGAGTACGGCTTCATACAATGTTCTAAGGTCAGACCCGTACCACTATGTCAAGACACAAGCCGTTTGGATTATGTTCGGCATCGGCATTGCAGCAGTGTTTGCAGCGGTCGATTATGAAAAATGGCGTACCTATCGGTGGTGGATCTATGGCTTTAGTATCATGGTCCTCTTGGCAGTTCTCCTTTTTGGGGAATCAGTAAACGGGGCAAAACGGTGGATAGCGACTCCTTTTGGGTTTAATATTCAACCCGCAGAATTTGCTAAAGTCTTCATTATTGTTACTTTCGCGGACTTCTTGGCTAAACGCAAGGGAAAGCTAAACAATTATCGGGATTTTATTTTGCCTTTTTTGTATATACTTCTCCCCATGCTGCTCATCCTTAAACAGCCTGATCTGGGTACTGCCATGGTTTTTGGGGCCATTTTTATTGGGATGATGTTTGTGGCCGGAGCAAATCCCAAGAAATTCGGCGGGTTGTTACTGGGGGGAGCAGTTATTATGGGAATAGCGATCTGGCTCCACTTGGCAATGGATTTGCCGGTGTGGCTGCAATGGGCTCAGGGACTTCCCCTTCCGTTGCAGGACTATCAGTTAAAGCGCCTAACCATTTTTATGAACCCGGAAGCGGATATTTCCGGTGACGGATGGCATATTCTTCAATCTCTCTGGGCTATTGGGTCCGGTGGATTATGGGGAAAAGGGTACCGAATGGGAACACAAGGCCAGTTGAATTTCCTGCCGGAGCATCATACGGACTTTATTTTTTCTGTTTTTGGCGAAGAATTTGGCTTTATCGGGACGCTTACCTTACTTTTTCTCTTCCTGATCTTCCTCCTGCGTAGTATCAGTATCGCCTTAAAGGCACGAGATACGTATGGCATGTTGGTTGTTACGGGTGTAGTTTCAATGTATACCTTTCATATTTTGGTCAATGTCGGAATGACCTCCGGGATAATGCCCATCACCGGAATTCCCCTTCCCTTCATCAGTGCGGGCGGCAGTGCCATGTTATCCAACATGATTGCCGTGGGCTTAATCCTAAGCGTAAATTTAAGACGTCGAAGACTGATGTTTTGAGAAAGGACTGCCGCTGCAGTTCTATTTTTTTTACCCGCTCATAGATTAGTAAGGGATGTACGAGCTTGAATCGAGCTTGAATAAGGTGGATAGCCAAATTAACAATTCGGAATCAAGCATGAGGCTTTGGATTTAAGCAGCAGACTTTTAACATTGAGTATATGCTTTTGGACTAAAGCGGCGGACTTCGGACATTGAGTATATGCTTTAGGACTTAAGCGGCGGACTTTTAAGAGGGGAGGTGAATTGAAAGCATGGGTCCCTTTGAACGCTGGGATGACTGGGAATGGGAACGAGCTATTCAGGAAGTAGGAAAAGAAAGCGGGCGGGGCAAATCCGCACCGCGTTTCAATCAGCACTATGGACGTTCCCGCCGTCCACTGAGGATAGGATGGGGAAATTACTTAAAACATTGGAATGGCATGCAGAAGCGCACGTTTTTGGCAGCGACCTTTTTTTTACTGATTTTCTTTAGTGCCAACAGTACAGATCCGCTTTCCGGCACTGTTCATTCAATTTACCAAAGCGCTATGAACTCAGGTAATTATTACGCAGCTTTAAATGGGATGGCAAAAGAAGCCTTGTCCCTGGGCAGCGTAGTGAGTAAGAACGTACCGGTCGATGTCAAGATGAAAGGGCAGTTTTTGCCGCCTATTCATGGGAAAGTTGTCGCTGTCTTTGGCCAAGTGGGGGAAGGGGGCGCTAATGCTCCGGGTTCAATTCATTACGGGATCGACGTGGAGAGTGCTTTGGGAGTGCCCGTGGTTTCACCCGCAGCAGGGGTAGTTACCTCAGTGGGAGAAGATATTCAACTCGGAAAGATTGTCACAATAGATTTTGGCGATGGTTGGACCACAGTGCTCGGTAATCTGGGTGACATTGCAGTTGTCAAGGGTCAGAAAATCGAGAAAGGCGCGCTAGTCGCAACGGTGGGTCTTTCCGCACCTTTAAAGAAGCCTTGGCTGCACTTTGAATTAAGGAAAAATAACGTACCGGTTGATCCTTTGCCCTATCTTGCTCCTGCAAAGTCATAGAAGGGATCTCCCCCTGTTGGCAGTTTTTAACCCGCAAATGCCCGCACGCCTATCACGTGTCTCCGGGTATCTAACAAGAAGGAGGACACCATGCCCGATAACGTATAATCATAATCAAGAGTGTCCGGGTATCCAAACAAGAAGGAGGATGGAGGAAAAGTGGAAATAATAAAAATATTTGGGGTAAGCCTCCGAATCCATCCTACATTTCTCGTAGTCTTAGTTGTATATGGAGTCCTGGGTTTAGCTGCCCAGGCTCTTCTCGTCTTTAGCTTAGTCTTCTGTCATGAAATGGCGCATTTATTGACGGCCCGTGCCTATGGCTTTCGCGTCGAGGGGTTAGAGCTCTTTCCTTTCGGCGGTGCGGCCTACTGTGATGACCTTTTTGAAGGAAAAAAACTTGCGGAGAGTGTCATGGCCTTAGCCGGTCCGGCTTTTAATCTAGTTCTTTTATTCATCGCGCAGGCCTTAAGGTGGCAAGGCGTATGGACGGGGGTACTGGCGGATGATTTTGTGCGCTTTAACTTTTGGCTGGCCGCTTTTAATTTAATTCCCGTTTTGCCGCTCGATGGCGGCCGGGTTGTGCGGGCATTTTTGGCGGAAAGTTTTGGTTTCGTCCGCACCACGAAGTTTTTAGCGGGGGCCGGCAAAGGGTTGGGTCTCCTCCTCGCTCTGTTTGGGATCATCTTATGGGGGTCGGGAAAATTCAGTGAAGGCACACTTTCCTTCATGATATTAGGCGGCTTCTTTTGGCTGGCAGGCAATAAGGAAATCGCCACGGCCCATATCACCTTTCTCCGGCAATTAACACGCAAGAAAGGAGACTTATTAAAGAAAGGATTGATGCGCAGCCGCTGGCTAACCGTTTCTGAGGACACTCCCTTGGTACGGATTGTGGAGGAGTTTACGCCCGATCGTTATGCTATGATTTCTCTGACCAATGAAGATTTGCGGTTGAATAAGATTCTCACGGAGACAGATGTGGTGGAAGGAATGCTCCGGGAAGGGATTCGTTTTCCGGTTGGGAAACTTTAGGGATTATTTGTTATTTATGATATAATAAATCTCCATAAAGTTGTATAAGGGGGCCTCATTTATACCATGAGTAAATATACCGCGGCGGAGATCCGCCGCAAGGTCGAACGGTGTTTACCGCGCGTCCTGAAACCGGGCAGGTACATAGGTTCAGAATGGAACGCGCTCAAAAAAGACTGGGCTGCCACAGATGTTCACATGGCCTTTGCTTTCCCGGATGTTTACGAAGTCGGCATGTCCCATTTAGGAACAAGGATTCTCTATCACCTGGTTAACTCGTTTCCGGAATTTCTTTGTGAGAGGGTTTTTGCTCCCTGGGTGGATATGGAAGAGATCATGCGGGCGCAGGAGATTCCCCTCTATGCCTTGGAGTCCTTTCAACCGCTGAAAGCTTTTGATGTAGTCGGATTTACCCTGCAGTACGAACTAAGTTTTACCAATGTATTAAATATGCTTGATTTGGCGGGTATTCCGCTTAACTCCGCCAAGCGCGGCGTGGATGACCCTTGGATTATTGCCGGCGGTCCTTGTGCCTTTAACCCGGAACCGCTTGTTGGATTTATTGATTTCTTTCTCCTCGGAGAAAGTGAAGAACAGCTGCCTGAAGTGCTGCGCCTGATAGCTAAGCAGAAGATTAACCCTCTTTCCCGCAGAGATTTTTTAAGGAAAGTTGCCCAAGTTCAAGGCGTGTATGTGCCGGATTTTTACCATGTTTCCTATCAGCCGGACGGTCGGATTGCGAGTATTCAGGCGGAAGAAGGCGTCCCGGCTGTTGTGGAAAAAGCCCTCGTTTCCGATTTGGATCAGGCGTTTTTCCCGACTCACCCGATTGTCCCCTACATGCAAATCGTGCATGACCGGATGATGCTGGAAGTGATGCGCGGCTGCTCACGGGGCTGCCGTTTTTGCCAGGCCGGGATTCTTTATCGTCCGGTGCGGGAACGCTCTCCGGAGACCCTGCTCAAACAAACAGAGGAACTGGTGCGTTCCACAGGCTATAATGAGGTGGCACTGACCTCGCTTTCCAGTGGGGATTATTCCTGTATCCGGCCGGTTATTGAGAGCATTCTGGAAAAGCACGGTGACGAAGGAGTAGGGGTTTCCCTCCCCTCGTTGCGCGTGGACTCCTTTGATGTTGATTTGGCGGAGTCCGTTCAGAAAACCCGTAAATCCGGTTTAACCTTTGCTCCGGAGGCCGGGTCACAGCGCTTGCGCGATGTGATCAATAAAGGGGTTAGCGAGCAAGATCTTCTGGACGCGGCTGCAGCCGCCTTTAAGAAAGGCTGGTCAAGCATTAAGCTCTATTTTATGATTGGCTTGCCGACAGAAATGCAGGCAGATATTGACGGCATTGTTGATTTGGCCAAAAAGGTTGCCAATTTGGGCACCAAACTGGGACGGCGCAATATTCGCGTGACGGTTTCGACGAGTTTTTTTGTACCCAAAGCGCATACGCCGTTTCAATGGGAGCCGCAGGAAGCAATAGCTTCCGTGGAGCTTAAGCAAAAATATCTGCGCCAAAAATTAAGAGATCGCCGGATTAAATATCATTATCATGATGTGAAAACGAGTTTTTTAGAAGCAGTCTTTGCCAGAGGAGATCGGCGGCTGGCGCCGCTTCTCGAATGGGTGGTTAAACACGGCGCACGTTTTGATGGCTGGAGTGAGCAATTTCGGGAAGATCTATGGCAGGCTGCTTTTCGGGAATTTGGCATCGACCCGCATTTTTACGCCAACCGGGTGCTGGATTACGATGATATCTTACCGTGGGAGCATCTCGAAAGCGGCGTAACGAAAAAGTTCCTGGTCAGTGAACATCACCGGGCCCTGCAGGCAGCAAAAACGCTCGATTGCCGGCACGCTGAATGTGCCGGGTGCGGAATATGTCCGGGCAGAGGGGTTCAGATTGATTTGAAAGGGTGAAGCACATGCGCTTAAGAATCGCCTATACCAAAGTTGAAGATGCACGTTATATCGCCCACCTTGATCTTGCGCGGGTGTTTGAACGTGCGGTCCGACGGGCCGGTATTGCCATGTCTTATACGGAGGGCTTTAATCCGCGTCCCAAAATCTCCTTTGGTTTTGCTTTGGCCGTGGGGACCACGGGAGAACGGGAGTATGTGGATATTGATTTGGAACGTGAACAGGATTTAGGCGAAGTGCTCGGACGCATTCAGGAACAATTGCCGCCCGGCATCCGCTTGCTGCAAGGACGCGTACTCACTCCGGGAGATAAACCTTTGATGGCACTGCTCAATACGGCAAGTTACAGGATGCGCATTTTAATGGCCTTGCCGATTCAGCCGGAACGTTTACAGGAGGCAATAACCAATTGGCTGGCCCGGGAGCATGTAAATTATGTACGCTATACGAATAAAGGACCGACGGAGAAGGATATCCGGCCGTGGGTAAAGCGTTTGGCAGGCGAAGTGCGCGGGGATGAAATCATTTTTGAGCTGGAAGCAGAGCTCGGTAATGCCGGGAGTGTTCGTCCCGAGGAAGTACTCGCCAGCCTGCGGGAGCTTGAGAATTTACCGCTCGATCTGGAGGAGCTGTCTGTGAAGCGGACGGGAGTTTATGTGAGCTACCAGGGGAAGAATTGCTCACCGTTAGACCTAAGCAGAGGGGATTGAATCCGTGTGAAAAAGGAAAGGATGATAAAGGAAATAGTCCTTCAAACCGAAAACGATAGTCACCCCGATCAGCTCCGGGCAGCTGTCTTTGAACAAGGCGAATTGATGGAAGTATTCGAGGAAGAGGACAACTCATCCCATCTGGTAGGGAATATCTATCGGGGGCGTGTGGAGAACGTTCTACCGGGTATGCAGGCGGCGTTTGTCGATATCGGGCTGGATAAGAATGCCTTTCTTTACGTTGGCGATGCTGTCCCATCCCGCTTTGAGGAGGATGAAAAGGCTTCAGCACCAGTTACGGTGAGCATTGAAAACCTTCTCAAACCGCGCCAGGAACTTTTGGTACAGATTATTAAAGAACCGGTTGGTACAAAGGGAGCGCGCATTAGCGTCAACCTCACTCTGCCCGGCCGGTATGTTGTGCTGCTTCCGCAGGTAAATTATAGCGGGGTGTCCCGCAAGATTACAGATCATCATGAACGAAGGCGTCTCAAGGAAATTGCGGAACAAGCCAAGCCGGAGGGCATGGGGGTTATTATCCGTACCCTTGCCGCAGGGATTGACGCAGCTGAGATCGCCGAAGATATTGCGCAGCTCGTGGAAAAGTGGCGGGCCCTGCAGCCCCGGATTCCGCATGTTTCCGTGCCGGGCCTGGTACATAAGGACGTGGATTTGCTTTCCTGGCTGGTCCGCGATTGGATAGATCAAGATGTGAAAAAAATCACCGTCGATCAGAAGGAAGCAGCCCAAATATTGCGCAAAGCTTTGCGGGAGATCGAACACCCGGCGGCAAAGCACATCCGCGTAGTCACCGGCGAGGGCCTTTTTACCCGCTATGGTGTGGATGAGGAAATTCGCAAAAACCTGCGCCCCAAAGTGTGGTTAAAAAGCGGTGGTTACTTGGTGATTCAACAAACGGAAGCCTTAAGCGTAATAGATGTAAATACCGGAAAATATGTCGGGCAGCGCTCCTTAGAGGAGACGGTGGTCCATACGAACCTCGAGGCCGCTCAGGAGATCGCCCGCCAATTGCGCCTGCGTAATATCGGCGGAATTATTATTATCGATTTTATCGATATGACGGCGAAAGAAGATCAGCAACAAGTGCTGGCCGCACTGGAGACAGCTTGTGCCCGGGATAAGACAAAGTGCCAGGTTTTAGGGCTCACGCAGCTGGGACTGGTGGAAATGACCCGCAAGAAGGTGGGCCAGACGTTAGCTGTCCGTTATACTGTGCCTTGTCCAACTTGTGATGGCAGCGGGAGGGTCTGAGTAAGAGTAATGTTTTTGGCTTGTCGTTTGCCAGAATATACAGATTTCTTAGCGTCAGATGGAGTTTTTTCTCTGCCTGACGCTAAGAAATCGCTTAAAAAGTGGAAAATCTTTAGATATTGGATAATCTTAGCAGGACTTTCATTTAAGACCGCGAATTATTCAAACAATAATATCTTCTATAGGACAACCTATGATTAAGCATTAGATAATATAAGAAAAAGAAAGAGGAGGTTTAGTTATGAGTAAAAGAACTAAACACAAGTTGTTAAAGAGTTGTTTGGCGGCAGCAGTTGCCTTATCAACAACCCTCACCCCGCTAGCTGCGAACGCTGATACGTCCAATGTGACCAGAATTGGCGGCTACGACAAATTTGAGACAGCAGCTCTCATGGCCCAAAAAGGGTGGCCGGGAACCAGTGATAATGTTGTTCTCTCGGCAGGGATGAATTACAATCTGGTGGATGCCCTGGCAGCAGGACCATTAGCCGCTAAACTAAATGCCCCCATAATTTTAACCGATGGCGGTGAAAGCCTGAACTCCTTTGCTAAAGCGGAGTTACAGCGCCTTAAACCGAAAAAGGCCTATATCACCAGCGGCACAGCAGTAATCAAGCCCGCGGTGATTAATGAACTAATCGCTCTGGGCATTACGCCGGTTCCGCTTGGTGGGTATGATCAATACGAGACATCCGTCAACATAGCTCAAGAACTGGCCAAGCAGGGCGTCGATATTTCACAAGTCGTACTTACCGGTGGCTGGGCAAGCCCGGTCGATGCACTATCCGTTTCTTCGATTGCAGCGGCACAGGAAATGCCGATCTTAACTACGAAACAGGGACAACTTCCGGCCGTGGTTAAAACCTACCTGGACAGCATCAAGGCGAAGGTCACTGATGCATATGTGATTGGCGGAACAGCCGTCGTGGCTGATGCCGTCACAGACCAATTACCGGGTAAGGTCAGCAGATACGCCGGGCTGACGAAATATGACACCAACGTTCAAGTGCTGAAGAATTTTGCGAAAAATTATCGAAATGACAAAGTGTATGTTGCTAACGGGGAATCCCTGGTGGATGCTTTGGCTGGTGTACCGCTGGCAGCTGCGGACAAATCGCCTGTTGTGCTCGTAAGTCAACAGATTGATAAGGCCACCAGAGAATTTGTCAAGCTGAATATGTCGACCGATGACATGGTTGTCTTAGGCGGCGAGGCTTGTGTCTCTGCAGCTGGAATAAACGCTGTGACCACCGCCGTTAATTATGCTGCAGATAACGCCACAGTAGGCTCAACAGACGCTGCGAATCCACTTGTCCTAACAGATAACGTCAGGATTACGGGCAATAATGTGACCATGCAGAATGCGACAACAGATTATAGTATTTATGTCAAGGGAAATAACATCACATTGAATAACCTCACGGTAAAAGGGACAGTCTTTGTAGATCCCGGTGAAACCGGTTCGGCAACGCTAGACGGTGTTACCGCCGGGAATATCGTGATCCTCTCCGGTGCACCCCACAGTGTAATTATCACGAATTCAACGTCCGGACAGATCACAATTAGTTCGGAGGGCAACACAAATGTAGTGTTTAACTCAGTAACCACCAATGGGGTAACTGTGCAAACCTATGAAGTTTACGAAACAGATGAACAGGGTAATCAGGTAAAAGTAGGTACAATTACCATTACCTGCGAAGCGGGTAGTAATCTTGGGGCTATGACTATTACGAGTGAACCAGGCCAGTCTGCAGAAGTGAATTTGAGCGGTGAATTCAGCCAACCCATTAATGTGGAAGGTCAGGGTGGAGTTGCCATTAACGCCGCTGCCGGTACGGTAATATCCAATATTACTACCAGTACAAATAACTTAACATTAGGCGGAGCTGGAACATATACGGAAGTAGTAGCACAGGGTGGTACTGTAACAGCTGCCCAAGGTACTGTTTTGCCATCCGTCACTGTTGCTGCAACAACAGATACGCAGACAGTAACTTTAGCCGGAAATATTACGAATGTAACCCAAAATCAGGGAGACATAACCTTAGCTGCAGGGACTACAGTGACAAACATGACTACTACGAGCAGCTGCACGATTATTGTTCCGCCGGGTTCCAGTATTGGCAATTTAGAATCCACAGGGACGGCTCCTTCCGTCGGTGGCGGCGGAACAGTTAACGGCGAGACTACTCCGGTAACACCCGGTACTCCTCCGTCGGGCGGAGGCGGTGGCGGTAGTACAGGTGGCGGCGGTTCTAGCGGCCCAACGACTACTGCCCTCGATACATGGATGAATGATTTTACAAGCAAATTTAATGCTGTGGGGGTATTGACTGATCGTTTCTCTTTAGGCTTCGCAAATGGATCCGGGACCTTAACAATTATAAATGATACAATGAAAACACAGCCTGTTTCCTCATTGTATACAACAGTTATTGATAAGATACGTGCTGGAAGTATTACATGGGATATCTGGAATACGAGTAATTTGGAAACAAAATTGCAAGATATTAGCTTTAATAACGAATCTTTTAACAATTATCTGGTGAACAAACTCAATGGTAAGCCGCATAGCCAAGCTGCAATAAATTATTTGACAAACCCTGACGAAACAAATTTTAATGTACTGAAGAATGCATTATTAACAAATGCCGACTCATATTCAGAACTGGTTAGTGTTTTGAATGACATGTCTTTATTACAAGGCAATAAGGTAATTCCGCAACCTGCTGTCGCAGGCCAGACCCTTCAGAAAATTCTCGTAGACAATGATTCTAATCATAGTACTACGACAGGAGAAATTACTACCGGGAATACTTATACCGTTGCAGGAGTTAAGGCTCAATTCGGGATTCCTACTTCTGATAGTAGCAGTCTCACATTTAACGACTTAAGTAATAAATATATTGGTTTTCAGTTTACCAATCAGACATATTGGTTTTACGTTAACTAATTATCCTGTCGACAAGTCGTAGTTTTAAGATCCTGTTAAGCTCTTCATACAGAGAGTTGGATTCCGCCAACTCTCTGTATTTTCTGTGATTTTGACAGGCAATTAACTTTATCTATAGGGGGATGATTACCAGATGCATAAACGACAGCCGAAAATTACTAAGCTGAAAATTACTAAATTAAGTTTGCTTTTCTGTGTCATGATCGGAGTCTTACTCACGCCTTTTACAGCGTTCGCTCTCCCTTCCCCCGCACCACTCACCACCGCCCCTTCACCGTCTTCTACTCGTTTGGGAGGATTTGACTGCTATGAAACTGCAGCCAAAATAGCCCGGCAAGGGTGGCCGCAAACCGCAGACCATGTGATCCTTGCCTCCGGTTTAAAGACTGCCCTCGCCGATGCACTCTCAGCCGGCCCGTTAGCAGCCAAACTGAAAGCGCCAATTATCTTGACCGATGGCGGACAAGCTCTCAATTCATTTGCCAAAGCCGAGCTGCTGCGCCTAAAGCCTGAGAAGGTTTATTTAACGAGTGGCACAGCAGTCATTAAACCGGCGGTCCTGGCTGAAATCACCGATATGGGCATGACCCCGATTTCTTTAGGCGGGTATGATCGCTATGAAACGTCGGTGAATATTGCGAAAGAACTCATTGCACTGCAGGGAGGCAAAGTGTCCAAGGTGGTCGTCGCCGCCGGCTGGACGGCACCGGCGGATGCCCTGTCCGTTTCTTCGATTGCTGCATCCCTGGGGATCCCCATTCTCGCTACAACGCGTGATGCATTGCCGCCCTGTACGAAAAACTTTCTCAGTGAGCATAGCGAAATCACAGATTCTTATGTGATCGGCGGAACCGCAGTTGTGGATAACGCTATTGCAGATTCTCTGCCGGGAATAGTGCATCGCTACTCGGGTATAACGAAATATGATACGAACCTTGAAGTGTTAAAAGGATTCGCGGATAAGGTACAGTATGATAAGGTCTATGTAGCTAACGGAGAGACGTTTGTTGATGCCTTATCAGGAGCAGCACTGGCCGCTCTTACGCATTCGCCTATTATCTTAGGTCAAAGTGGAAGTGGATGGGCTCCAGAGATGAAGAACTTCTTGCAGTCAAATAATTTCCGGAGTGTGATTGCGCTGGGAGGAGTGGCTGCAGTCCCTGATGAAGTAGTGGAGAAGTTAACCGCTGACACGCCCTTAGATCCACCGGTGATTCCGCCGCTAACTCCACCTGTTCAGCCCCCGACAGTGCCTACAGTACCAACCGTACCTGGTTCCGTAACCATCAGCAATCTTGAAGTGATTACTGAGCCTGCAAATAACCTGGGAACATTTAGTAACGGGGCGCTGATTGATCTTTCGGCACTTGATAACAGCGTGAAGGTCCTCGGTTTTGCATTGATTGCAGATCAGAACTGTATCTTACAATTTAAGTTTCTCAGTGATACTCAAAATATTCCGCTTATCGCCGGGCAACGGAAAATCGTGACAGTCGGTGATTTAATTACTGCCGGACAAATCCAAAGTGCGGTAACGGTAGGCGAATTTAGACTTTTCTACACGACTAAAACGCTTCAAGGCCGACTGCTTATCAATGGGGTATCTGTTGGAACTTTGACGGTTAATTTAAAATTCTAAAGATCAAGAGATTATTTAAGATTAAGAGATTATTAAGCCAGACTTATTTGTTTGGCGTATTCACTATGCAGTTATTTTAGTTCCCGTAATCAGTTTTGGAAGAACGGATGACTGAACAGAACACTGAGTGTATGTGTCAATTGGGAAGATTTGCAGGAAAACCGAATACTATCACGAATATTATATATCGAACTATACGGACTTAGTTCTTGTCGAATGATTATGGAGGGTTACCATGGAAGAGGAATTGGATTTACGGCAGTATTGGGAAGTGCTGCGCAAACGTTGGCTCATCGTGATCGCCTTACCGCTTATCGCGGCCATTACCAGCGGAATCGTGAGTTTTTTTATCTTAAAACCGGTTTATCAAGCATCTACGACACTGATTGTCGGGAAAAAAGCGGAAGAGTCTGGTCAAGCGGCAGTACAAATGCTGGATAATAATGTCCTCCAAGCGAACTTGCAACTGGCGAAGACCTATGCAGCGATCGCCCAGAGCCGCACCGTTGAGCAAAATGTAATCACGGACCTGGATTTACCACTGACGGTCGGAGCACTGGACAAGATGATTTCTATTAACCCGGTAAAGACCACGGAAATTTTGGAAATCCAGGTGACTAATACAGACCCTGAGTTGGCAGCGGCAATTGCCAACTCCATGGCACAGGAGTTTTCCAAAGCCGTTATTGACATTAAAAAAGTAGATAGTGTCAGCATTGTAGATAGTGCAGTGATCCCGAATCAGCCCGTTAAACCCAATAAAATGCTCAACATCCTGATTGCCTTTTTCGCCGGTTTGATGGCGTCGGTCGGGCTGGTCTTCTTACTGGAATACCTGGATAACACCATTAAGAGCTCGGAAGACGTGGAGAAGCTTTTGGGGATTCCTGTGCTGGGTGTCATTCCGAACTATCAAACAAACAAACAAGGTAAGGGGAGGGGATTTCGTTGGCCTATTCGTTAATCACCTTAGAACAATCAAAATCTCCCATTTCGGAGGCTTACCGGACCCTGAGAACGAATGTCCAGTTTACGAGTGTGGATTCAGAGACCAAGAAAATTATGATCACCAGCTCCGGACCCCGGGAAGGCAAATCATTCACACTAGCCAACCTGGCGGTCAGTATGGCTCAAGCTGGAAAAACTGTGCTGGTTCTAGACGTAGATATGCGCAATCCTACCCAGCATAAGCTTTTCGGTTTAGATAATGGGCAAGGGTTATCAATTGCCCTGCTTCAGGATCAAGACTACCAACAATACATTAGAGAAACGGCTGTGCCCGGTGTTATGGTTCTCACAGGCGGTCCGATCCCTCCCAATCCGGCGGAGCTTGTCGGGTCTAAACGAATGAAGCGTTTGCTCGAGGAAGCAAGTGAGCAGTATGACATAGTCCTGATCGATACCCCGCCCATTGTTGCGGTGACGGATGCCGCAATTCTCGCTCAGGAAGTCGATGGAGTCATCCTGGTCTTGGCTTCTGGCGAAGTGAATAAAGATTTTGCGCAAAGAGCGAAGGAACTGTTAGATAAAGTAGGCGCCAAGATCCTTGGGGCAGTCCTCAATAAGGTCGATCTGAAAACCAGTGAATATTACTATTATTACTACTATCACGGGTCGGATGATACCAGGAAAAAGCACAAGCGTCATAAAGCTCGCTGATATGACAGCCTTCCTCCGGGGTCAGGATATCCATAGAAATTTCCGAAAGTGAACACGCTTCCTTACCAAAGTAAGCAAAGATGGATATTTAATAGAGTAAAACTCCGCCTGATGTCAAGAACTCTGTTTATGAGGGAGGTATTCAGATGATTGATATCCATAGCCACATCCTGCCTGGGCTGGATGACGGTGCAAAAAACATGGCCGAAACACTGGGAATGGTGCGTCAGCTGCACGAGGCGGGCTTTACGACGCTGATTGCCACCCCGCACGTCTTCGAAGGAAGGGATTTCTTAAACCCTTCGGAAATCCTGGCTGTCACAGAACAAGTGCGCAAGTGTGTTGCTGCGGCTAAAATCCCTGTTGAGATCCTGCCGGGTGCGGAGAACTATATCTTTCCGGAGATGGCCAGGTGGGTGCAGGAAAGAAAACTGCTGACTCTGGGAAACAGAGGAAAGTATATCCTCGTCGAGCTGCCGAGGCTGGAAATACCTCGCTATGCAGATCAAGTGTTCTTTGAACTCCAGGTTCTGGGGATAACACCGGTGCTTGCCCATCCGGAACGCTATCGGGGCTTAAACGATCAGCAGGAGCGAATCCTTGAGTGGGCGAAAAAGGGGATTCTCCTGCAACTGGAATTAAGAAGCTTAAGTGGATATTATGGTCCCCAAGCAAGTCAATTAGCTGAAATCATGCTCCATAGTGATCTGATTCACGTTGTCGGTTCAGACTCTCACCGCGTTTCCCGAAGGGAGACAACCTATCTGGAAGGACTCCAGAGTATAAAGAAAATCGTGGGTGAACCACGATATCAAGAATTGACAAAGCTTAATCCGCGAACGCTCCTTGAGGGAAATCCCCTGCAGGGCGAAAGGGAATATTGCTTTAAAGGGCCAAGCATTAGGAAAAGGAAGCACCGCTTTTGGAATATGTTTAAGCGATAACATTTTTCGACAGAATCTGCAGGAAAATGAATAGTTTGTTGGAAATTTTTTTAATTATTTGCAGGATTTTCAGGTTTAATAGAGAATACTTTTTAATAGAGAATACTTATAAAACAATAAAGCTTAGCTGATAAAGCTTACGAATATTCCCGGGACTGTGGTCCTATGTTTAATTTGTTGTGCAGACAGGAGTATAGTAAAAATACCCTATTCGTTATATATTAATACGGTTCAGTGGGTATGTTTAGGTGGGTTAGATGAAAGAATTTGAATATCTTTAAACTAGTTAATAAAAAAGATTTGATATTTAGTTAACATAATTTTAATTTGTTCGATAATAGCAAATTCAGTGAAAACTGAAATACGCAAAGTCACGGGCCTAATGTTTTAAGACAACGGCAGCCGGATTGCCGAAGATTAGAATGTGTTGATTGCTTCTATTTCGGTAATGCGGTTTTTTTATTTTACGAGGACAATGGATTCAAAAAACGATGATCATTATTTGGTATCACAAAGTCATAGTATTCTATAATACATGCCCTTTCGGGAAGTTTTTAGATAGATAGTTTAAATAAATTGCCACAATTAGTTTATTCATAATTTAATAGGGGAAAAGGGGCACGTAGATGATTCCGTTAGCAAGACCGGATATTACAGAGAGAGAAAAACAAGCCGTACAAGCAGTCCTGGACTCTAATTATTTAAGCTTAGGGCCAAAACTAAAAGAGTTTGAGGAGAAAATGGCAGCCTATGCCGGAACAAAGTATGCAGTAGCCTGCAATAGTGGCACAAGTGGTTTACATATGATTATAGCAGCTCTGGGAATAAAAGATGGCGATGAAGTTATTACTACTCCGTTTAGCTTTATATCTTCCAGTAACTGTATACTATTTGAACGCGCGAAACCAGTGTTTGTCGATATTGACGAAAAGACCTATAATATAGATACAGCACAAATCGAAGCGAAGATTACGAAAAGAACCAAAGCAATCCTTCCGGTCCATGTTTTCGGCCAGCCGGCGAATATGCATGATATCAGACGCATTGCTCTCAAACATGGTTTGTTTATTATTGAAGACGCTTGTGAGGCAATTGGAGCAGAATGGAGTGGCAGGAAAGCCGGGACGATGTCCGATGCCGGAGTGTACGCCTTTTATCCGAATAAGCAAATGACCACAGGTGAGGGTGGGATCGTCGTTACGAATAACGAAAATCTTGCCAAGTTATGTTATAGTCTTCGTAATCAAGGACGTGGCGTTGATACTCAATGGCTTTATCATGTGCGTTTAGGTTATAACTACCGGATGAGTGATCTCAGTGCAGCACTAGGAATAGCTCAGTTGGAGCGAATTGAAGAGATGATTGCTGCTCGTCAACGAGTTGCTGATTTGTATATGGAAAAGCTTAAGGATGTAGAAGGGGTTATTCTACCCACGATTGACGAGAGAGTGAAAATGAGCTGGTTTGTTTTCGTGATACGGTTTGAGCCATGGATCGATCGGGACTTAGCGATGGAAATACTCCTGGAGAGGGGAGTTGGATGCAGGCCATACTTTACGGCGATTCACCTTCAGCCTTTCTATCGTGAGTTGTTTGGGTATAAGGAAGGGGATTTCCCGGTTACAGAACATGTTGCGAGCGGTACTTTGGCTATCCCGTTTTTTAATAAGATCACTGAGGAGCAGATTGAAATTGTTGTGGCAGAGATTAAGAGAGCTATTCGATATTCCTCTATTGCAGAACCTAGAATGCGTTTGAAGAAGTTAATAGGAGAAGTGAATTGGGAAAGTCAATAGTCTAACCATACGACCATTAATCAGATATGCTAAATATACAACATTAGCATTATTTTAAACTGTTTGCTGGAATGAGGATTGAATAATGAAGTTAATAGAATTACTAAAAGTTATTAATTTACAGATAACTCTGGAAATATCAGGTTTAGAAGAAACATTTATAAATAAATCTGATATACCTGACGAATGGAT
>JBMNTM010000007.1:0-22785 GCA_050945735.1 Desulfosporosinus sp. | reverse complement strand
GAGGTTACCCATCGTCATCCAGAATTACACAAAGATGTAATAATCAAGAGATATGCTGTTCGTGAATAAAATGAAATACTGTGAAAACAAGAGATATTTGAAGAAATAATTAGTTTATTAAGGGAGGGATGCCAGTGGAACATTCCGTGCAATTAGCAACGCAGGATTATCGGGAGAGTATTTGTGAATGCTTACATGAACTGCGTGAACAAGAACAGCTTCCTATACAAATCAATGAAAAGCGGCAGGGAAAACGCTGGCTTATTCAGTGTAAGTTTCATGATCCTTCGATCGAATCAATAGAAAATGAAAATATGTTAAAAAAAATTCATAGTTATTATTTGGCAAATGCCTTGGCCAAAACGATTTTGTTGCATTGGGAGAAAGAGCATGTTCGCCAACTTATCCAAAAAAGACATTATTTAAAGGAAGACAATTGGCAAATGGTGATGGACAAGGCCTTGAATTATTTGAATAAAGGACCAGGGCAAGCGCAAGGTTATAGTGAGAACAGCAAGACTAGGCTCGTTTCTCAGATTTTAAGTTGCTTAGCTCATAGTCCTGTTTTTGATATAGAAGGATTTTTGCGTTTTCGTGCTCAGGAATATAGAAGTGAAGTGAATAAAGCTGTAGAGTATGCCCTTGATGAGTACGTTATTGAAAAAGAATACATGGAGTTTATAACGCTCTTAAAACATTTTGTGGATAGACAAAAACCACGCTTAGATTGTTTGCATGTTGGAATAACTCCACAGGGAAAGTTCCATCTGTATAACGATGAAAGAGTAAAAGTTACGCATCAATATCTTGAGGATTATCAACTTGACGATGTACATGAGTTAGGGTATGAAGATTTATTGGTTAGCGCTTTGATTGCTGTCGCACCCCGTCAAATTATCTTACATATTCGTTATGAAGGTTTCAAAGATTCATTAAAAACTATTCGAAGTGTCTTCGGCGATAGAGTTCGTGATTGTCATGGGTGTATTTTATGCGAAAAGTTTTGACAAATAAAAGAATATTGTTATAATAAACTAGCAATATAACTTGAACAATTTTCATTCAATTTTTATTTAATTTTTATCATACGTATATTAAAATGTAAAATCGTTGAAAGGGAAAGTACCCTGTTCTTTTCGCGCAAGAGATGAAATGTTATGGCTGAAAGCATTTCTCAAGAACGTTCAGGTGAAAACCACCCTTGAGTGTTGGGCTGAAATCAGTAAGCTCAACCGTGCCCCGCGTTAAGGGATATCGAGTGAAAGGCAATGCTTTTAATTGGGTGGAACCACGGGATTGAACTCTCGTCCCTGCTAGGGATGGGAGTTTTTATTAATAAAAGGCACGGTCTTGGCCGTTATGTGCAGCAGAGCAGTGTGGGTACTAACGCAATCAGAAAAAGCAACGTTCTAACCGTTTGTGGTTAGTAAAGGAGTGATTATAATGATTAGGGTAACTTTAAAAGATGGTTCAATTTGCGAGGTTGAGAAAGGGATAACATTAGCAGAACTTGTAGCCATGCTCTCGCGAAGCTTGGCAAAGGCAGCCGTAGCAGGGAAAGTCAATGATCAGCTAAAGGATCTCACCTATCCGCTTACAGAAGATGCGGCAGTGGAGATTGTGACAATAAATAGTGAGGAAGGATTAAACATTTTGCGACACTCTACTTCACACTTGATGGCACAAGCTGTGGTAAATCTTTTCCCGGGGACGAAACTTGGAATTGGACCAACGATTGCCAATGGTTTTTATTATGACTTTGACTCGGACCATGTCTTTACTCCCGAGGACTTAGAAAATATTGAAAAGGAAATGAAACGCCTTCTGAAAGAGAAGCAGTTTTTTCAGCGCAGAGAAGTCCCTCGTGACGAGGCCTTGACTTATTTTAAAGAATTGGGTGAAATGTATAAAGTGGAATTGATCGAGGACCTGCCGGAGGAAGCCACAATTTCCATGTACAGCCAAGGAAATTTTACGGACCTTTGTGCCGGACCGCATTTGCCTTCAACGGCAAACATTAAGGCCTTTAAACTAATGAACTTAGCCGGTGCCTATTGGCGGGGGGACGAGAAAAATAAAATGCTGCAGCGGATCTACGGCACAGCCTTTGCTAAAGTCGCAGATTTGGAAGAGTACCTCTTTAAATTAGAAGAAGCCAAAAGGCGTGACCATCGTAAGCTCGGTCTGGAACTTGATCTTTTTAGTCTTCAAGAGGAGGGCCCCGGATTTCCTTTTATGCATCCCAAAGGTATGATTATCCGTAATGAGCTTGAGGATTTTTGGCGAAAGGAACACCGCAGGCATGGTTATCAGGAGATTAAGACACCGATGATCCTTAATCGTTCCATGTGGGAACAATCCGGACATTGGGATCATTATCAGGAAAACATGTATTTCACCAAAATTGATGACCAGGATTATGCAGTTAAGCCGATGAATTGTCCGGGTGGCATGATCGTCTACAAGACAAAACTGCGTAGCTACCGCGACCTTCCGCTGCGGATTGGTGAGTTGGGCTTAGTGCACCGCCATGAACTCTCCGGCACCCTGCATGGGCTGTTGCGGGTGCGCAATTTTACACAGGATGATGCCCACATTTTTATGCTCCCCACGCAAATCAAGTCCGAAGTGATTGGCGTTATTGAATTAATTGACTATTTTTATAAAATATTTGGCTTTGACTATAAGGTTGAATTATCTACTCGTCCCGAAGGCTTTATGGGATCGGAAGAAGATTGGCAAACGGCAACCCAGGCATTGCAAGAAGCATTGGAAGAAAAGGGTATTGAATACACCATTAATCCGGGCGATGGGGCATTTTATGGACCAAAAATAGATTTTCATGTCCGGGATTGCCTCGATCGAACCTGGCAGTGCGGTACTATCCAGCTCGATTTCCAAATGCCTGAGAAATTTGACCTGAATTATATTGGGGAAGACGGTCAAAAGCATCGGCCGGTAATGGTTCATCGTGTCGTCTACGGAAGCATCGAGCGCTTTATTGCCCTTTTAACGGAACACTATGCCGGGGCTTTTCCCGTTTGGCTGGCGCCGGTTCAAGTCCGAATCCTGCCGATTAGCGAGCGGCATCACGAGTATGCTAAAACGCTGGTCTCCCGTCTGAATGAACTGGACATCCGAGTGGAGTCAGATGAGCGCAAGGAAAAGATCGGCTATAAGATCCGGGAGTCGCAAACAGAAAAGATCCCCTTTACGTTAGTCGTCGGGGATCGGGAAGCAGAATCGGACACGGTCGCTGTGCGGCGCTACGGCCAGGGGAATGCCGGAGAAAAGATGACAGTTGCAGCATTTATTGAGCTGATCCAGGAAGAGATTAAAAGCAAGAAAATCAATAATTAATCATTTTATATAAGGTGTGTCAATATAAGGTCTTGACAAAATCTTGTTGCTGTTATATGATAAATTTTGGCAAGTAGAAGCCATCCGCTTCTCACCTTACGGCGTTCGTCGCTAAGGTATCTTCTTATCCGGAGCTTAATGTGTGCTCGCTATTGTGTAGAAGACGGGTGGTATTCATCCGTTTTTTTGTTTTAACTTGATATTTTACTTTTACGGGGGTGGTTTCTTATTAGCAAGGACTTAAGACTGAATGACGAAATCCGAGTGCGGGATGTTCGTCTCGTTGGTGAAGAGGGAGAACAACTTGGAATTATGTCGACTAGAGAAGCATTGAGCATTGCAGCTGAGAAGTCTCTAGATCTCGTTGAGATCGCTCCGGCGGCTAAACCGCCGGTCTGTAAATTGATGGATTACGGTAAGTATAAGTACGAGCAAGCCAAACGGGAAAAAGAAGCTCGTAAAAAACAAAAGAGTATGGAAATTAAAGAAGTAAAATTACGCCCAAACATTGAGGATCATGACTTCGAAACCAAAGCCCGCAAAGCCCAACGCTTTTTACTAGATGGAGATAAAGTTAAAGTGACGATTATGTTCCGCGGACGGGAAGTTACCCACCCGGAGCTTGGAAGGGCATTATGCTTGAGACTTGCTGAATTTTGTAAAGCAGAGTGTACTATCGAACGGGAAGCTAAGCTTGAGGGACGAAACATGGTTATGATCTTAGCAACCACTAAACATGATTAATTACCGAGAGGGGGCTCACTTAAATGCCTAAAATGAAAACCCACCGTGGAGCAGCAAAACGCTTTAAGAAAACAGGAACCGGTAAAATCGTCCGTATGCATGGTTACACAAGCCACATACTGGAGAAAAAGTCACCGAAATGCAAGCGTCACTTGCGCTTATCTGTTGTGATGGACAAATCTGATGTGAAAAGAATTAAGAATTTAATTGCCTATTTATAAATATCTCAGCTAGAAGGAGGTCTTCGGGATGGCCCGTGTAAAGAGAGGCGTTACAAATCATGCGCGACATAAAAAGATTTTAAAGTTGGCAAAAGGATACCGTGGGGCGAAAAGCAAACTCTACCGCCCTGCGAATGAACAAGTTCTAAAATCGTTAGCTTATTCCTATGCTCATAGAAAAGATAAGAAAAGTAACTTTCGTAAGCTCTGGATTGCCAGAATCAATGCCGCAGCGCGGATGAATGGTTTATCTTACAGCCGCATGATGAATGGTTTAAGGAAAGCCGGAGTGACAGTCAATCGAAAGATGCTGGCAGAACTTGCGATTAACGATGAGGCTGCGTTTACTGAAATTGTTAATGTTGCCAAAGTACAAATCAATGGGTAAATAACAAGGAGGGTGCAAATGCACCCTCTTTTGACATAATAGAAAGTATAGACCAGTGTGTGGTAGGAGGTGGTATAGTGATTGAGTCCTTGCAGAATGAGCAAGTAAAATTTGTGGTCTCTTTAAAGCGGCATAAAGCCCGTCAGGAAGCTCAAATGTTTATAGTTGAAGGCTGGCGATTTGTCGCGGAGGCTGTGCGGAGAAATGCCCCGATTGAGAAGGTTTTTTTATGCCAGGAACGTGAAACTCCAGAGTGGCAAGTTTTACATAAATGGTTGCTTGAACGGAATATTCCTATCGAGAAAGTGACTAAGCGTGTTCTTCGCAAAATGAGTGCCACCGAAGAACCACAGGGGATTTTAGCAATTGTACGTCAGACGATTTATAATTTGTCAGATCTCCAGATTCATTGGCAGTCGCTTTTGCTGATCATAGATGGGATTCAGGATCCAGGTAATCTGGGCACCATTTTGCGTACCGCATTGGCAGTGGGTGTACAGTATGTTTTCTTAACACCGGGAACTGTTGATTTATATAATTCGAAAGTTTTGCGCAGCACCATGGGAGCAATTTTTTCCCTGGTTCTTCTGCCAGACCGGCGGCCGCAGGAGATTTTGGACTTTTGTCGGGAGCGGGGCTTGAACGTTTTTATGGGTGATATTCAAGGTAGCTCACTTTTCCAAACCAAACTACCGGAAGGCCCTCTTGCTCTGATTGTTGGAAATGAGGGCAAGGGTCCATCGCAGTTGTTTCGAAATGCGGCGGTCCAACGCCTTACGATTCCAATGACGCAAGGCGTAGAGTCCCTTAACGTGGCAATAGCTTCAGGCATCTTGCTTTATGAAATTGTCCGTCAAAGGGATTTGTTGTAAAATATAGAAGAGCTATGCTATAATTTCTTTAAAAATTAATGGATACCCATTATTCAAGTAATGCGATGAGCAGGTTAAAAGGATTATTTTCTTTCAGGGAGGCATGGTTAAGGACTGCGAGCCGGCTAAGAAGATATCCACCTCTTGACATTAAAGAGGTTAAATTTCGCCTGGGAGTGGCCTACTGAATAGGTAGGCCCGGTTCCTCCGTTAAAGGGAGTTTGAGTGTGGCTGATGTGATTAGCCAAACTAGGGTGGTACCGCGAGAGCAGACTCTCGTCCCTTTCAAGGGGCGGGCGTCTTTTTATATAACTGGAAAGGATGGTTTAACTTGAAGAATGAAGTACAGCGTATCGGAGAAGAGACATTACGGGCATTGAAGAAACTGGACTCACCGGAAGCGCTCCAGGAACTGAAAGTAAAAGTCCTGGGTAAAAAGGGGTCGTTAACCGCCTTGCTGCGCCAAATGGGTAAACTAGCTCCGGAAGAGCGGCCGCTAATGGGACAGGTTATCAATAAGGTACGCAGTCAGCTGGAACAGGCCTGGGAAGAACGCAGTGCGGAGTTAGCCCGGATGGCGCTCGAAAAACGGTTGGCAACCGAAAGCATTGACATCACCTTGCCGGGAGTGCGCGTGCCGCGGGGACATTATCACCCGCTGACCCTGATTGTCGAAGAAATAGAAGATATCTTTTTGGGCATGGGATTTCAAATCGCTGAAGGACCGGAAATTGAGAAAGATTATTATAACTTTGAAGCCCTCAATATGCCGCAGGATCATCCGGCGCGCGAAATGCAGGATTCCTTATATATTACGGAAAAGATTTTACTGCGCACGCATACTTCTCCCGTGCAGATTCGGACAATGGAGAAACTTTGCCCGAATCTGCCGGTGAAAATTATTGCCCCGGGCAAAGTTTATCGCAATGACGACGATGCCACCCACTCGCCGATGTTCCAACAGGTCGAGGGGCTGCTCGTGGACAAGGGGATCAGAATGTCGGATTTAAAGGGCATTTTGTTGAATTTTTCCCGCCAAATGTTTGGTGAAGCCAGAGAAATTCGTTTAAGACCAAGCTTTTTTCCTTTTACTGAGCCAAGTGCCGAAGTGGATATTTCCTGTATGCTTTGTGGGGGAGGAGGCTGCGGTCTCTGTAAGGGAACCGGTTGGATAGAAGTATTGGGGTCAGGAATGGTTCATCCCAAAGTGATCGAAGCGGGCGGCTATGATCCGAAAGAGGTCACGGGATTTGCCTTCGGGATGGGCGTAGACCGAATAGCTATGCTGAAATTCGGCATTGAAGATATGCGGCTCTTATACGATAATGACATACGCTTTTTACAGCAGTTTTAAGGGGGAAGGGTCATGAAAGTCAGCTTAGAATGGTTGCGCGCACTTGTTGATGTAAATCAGAGTGCGGAAGAATTAGCGGAAACCTTAACGCGAGGCGGGATTGAGGTCGAGGATGTCACCAACCTGAATAAAGGATTTGAAAAAGTAGTGATCGGTGAGATCGCCGAATTAACAAAACATCCCGATGCCGATCGGCTCTGGGTGTGTGCGGTAAATGTAGGTCAAGAGATTCTTAAGATTGTTACCGGCGCCCAAAATTTACAGGTCGGAGACCGGGTACCGGTTGCCTTGGTAGGCTCGACCCTTCCCAGTGGGCTTTCAATTAAAAAGTCCAAACTCCGAGGGGTTGATTCTTATGGTATGCTGTGTTCACAAGAAGAGCTTCTGCTTGAGGGGACGGTGGGCTTGGATCGCAGTGAGGGCGGGATCCTGATTTTAGCCCCTGATGCTCCCAACGGTGAGAATCTTGGTAAATATCTAGGGCTAGAAGACAGTGTTTTGGATTTGGAGCTCTATCCTAACCGGCCGGATTGTTTAGCAATGATCAATGTGGCACGTGAAGTGGCATCGCTTACCGGAAAAAAGCCCCACTTGCCGAAATGGGCAGATACTGATGAAGTGCCCTCCCTACCTACCATTCCGGATCTAAAAATTATGATCGAGAATGAAGAATTGTGTTGGCGTTATGCTGGCATGGTGGTAGAAGATGTACATATTGCTCCTTCACCGGAATGGATGCAGCGACGGCTTAAAGCGGCCGGAGTCCGTCCTATAAATAATATTGTGGATATTACGAACTACTGTATGCTGGAAATGGGACAGCCCTTACATGCTTTTGACCGGGGTAAGATCAGCGGGAATATTCACGTGCGCACTGCCTATTCCAACGAAACAATAGTTACCTTAGATGGTGTGGAACGTGTTTTACAAAAGGACACCTTGCTGATCGCCGATGATCGCCAGCCTTTGGCATTAGCAGGCGTAATGGGTGGCTTAAGCAGTGAGGTCACTGATGATACAAAGCGGTTACTGATCGAATCCGCCCATTTTTCCGGGGTTTGTATTCGCCGCACAAGCCGTCGCTTAGGACTCAGGTCCGAAGCTTCCAACCGTTTTGAAAAGGGCCTGAACCCCTATGGCTGTGTGGCAACTTTGGGACGGGTCTGCGAGCTGATCCAGGAATTTGGAGCCGGCCGCCCTGTAGCCCTGGTAGATGAAGTGAAGTATCTCCCTCCTCGCCGGCAAGTTAATCTTTCTGTCCGACATACGGCCACCGTCCTGGGTATTGAACTGAATACAACGGAAGTTCGCCAAGTCCTCGAGGATTTAAATTTTAAGTTCCAGGAACAAAACGGGAAATTCAACGTTGAGATTCCCACTTATCGAGCTGATATAGAAATTGAAGAAGACCTGATGGAAGAAGTTGCACGCCTGATCGGTTATGAGCGGATTCCGACCACGCTGCCGCAAGGGGATCAGACGCAAGGCCGGAGAACTGCGGAACAGGAGTTTAAACGTCGTCTGCGTAATACATTAGTCCAATCCGGCATGGATGAGGTAATTACCTATTCGTTCACGCGCGCCGAGGCAGATGCGCAATGGGGTAGCGCCGAGCATTCGGTTTCTATACTTAATCCGTTACGGGAAGAACTTGGTGTGATGCGTACTTCGCTTGTGCCGGGACTCCTTGATGTAGCTGCGCGTAATGTAGCACGCCGCAACACGGATGTAAGCATTTTCGAGATTGGGAATACTTATTGGAAAGAGGACCAAGCGTTAGAAAAGCTACCGCGCGAGGAATTACGCGTGGCCGGACTGGCAGTGGGCAAGAGCAGCAGGCATTGGCTTAATCAGTCAGTTACCTATGATTTTTATTATCTGAAGGGCATTCTAGAAAACTTGGTGCAGGAATTTGGGCTGAAATTAGCATACCGGGTTACCGAAAATCCATCCTTACTCCACCCGGGGCGCTCTGCAGACATTTATCTAAAAAATCAGTGCGTTGGTTTTTTAGGTGAAATGCATCCCTCCCTGGAAAAAGAGTGGGGGCTGGAACGGGCGGTTTTATTTGAATTAAAGATTGCTCCATTGTTTAAATACATGCACCAAACCGTGCGTGCTCACTCAATCCCGCGTTTTCCAGCTATCCAAAGGGATTTGGCGGTAGTTGTGGCCCGGGAGACTCAGGCTGAGGCTGTAATGGCGAAGATCAGAAAGCTCGGCGGAGATTTATTACAGCAAGTAGAAATATTCGATGTTTATACTGGCAAACCCATCCCCGAGGATCGCAAAAGCCTGGCCTTTATGTTGCGTTACCAGTCCTTAGAAAGAACATTAACTGATGAGGAAGTGAACCTTCTTAATTCGCGTATTTTAGAAGGAATTCAGCAGGAATTTGCTGCAGAATGGCGAAAATAATAAAGAAAGATATGACTAAGTAGTATTTAGAGAGCGAGGGGAAATTGTGTCAGATGAACGAGTCAAAGTCACCGTTGAGATTTTTGGTGAAAAGCATGTGGTCCGCGGTGATGGGACAGCACAGTATATCCAAGGGCTGGCGTATGAGGTGGATAAGAAAATGCGTTTGATCGCCCAAAGGTTACCTCGCTTGAGCCTCCATCAGACGGCAATTTTGACTGCCCTTAATTTTGCAGATGAACTCGCAAAATTACGCGAAGAACAAGAAGCTTTATTGCAACTGCTCGGTGAAAAATCTGAGTAAGCATGGAGATGTGGCGAAGCACCTGGGACTTACAGGTGCTTTTCCTTATCAGCAGGATAAAAAGAAGACGACTATACAATTGGGTGAAAGTGATGATTATCTTTAAAAATGATTGGCAGAACTTATTAAAAGATGAGTTTCAAAAAGATTATTATCAAAAATTGAGACAGTTTCTGATCACTGAGTACAGAACTAAAACAATTTACCCTAATATGCATAATATATTTAATGCTTTTCACTATACTGCTTATCAAGATATTAAGGTTGTAATTTTAGGTCAAGATCCCTATCATGGACCAAATCAAGCCCATGGCCTTTGTTTTTCTGTTCAGCCGGGAGTTGCTATACCCCCGTCTTTGGTCAATATTTTTAAGGAACTTCAGAGTGACTTAAATTGCTATATCCCAAATAACGGCTATCTAAAAAAATGGGCTGATCAAGGAGTATTTTTATTAAATACTGTTCTTACGGTAGCAGCTGGTCAAGCCAATTCTCATAGGCACAAGGGTTGGGAAAAAGTCACAGATCAAGTGATTAATTTGTTAAATGAGCGGCAGGATCCCATAGTATTTATTCTCTGGGGAAATAATGCTCAGGCCAAAACGAAGCTAATCACAAATCCCGATCACTATATTTTAAAAGCGCCACATCCCAGTCCTCTTTCGGCATCTCGAGGATTTTTTGGCAGTAGACCCTTTTCTAAAGCCAACAATTTTCTGCGCTCTATAGGAAAAGCCCCTATTGATTGGCAAATTGAAAATATATAATCAAAGATCATTCCGTTATCTACATAAAAGGGATAGTAGTCATAGTAGTCTAAGAACGAACTATCCCTTAATTCATGCAATCTTTGCTCTACTGTCTATTTAAAATGTCGGACAAGATGATTTTTAAGTCTTCAAATATGCTATCCTTAACCGTTTCGTCTTTCTCATACACCTGCGGTTTTAGAAGTAGTTGCGATTGAATATTTGGGGAGGTAGTTTATAAGCTGGTATTATGTCCTGATATTATAGTAGATAAGGTTAGAATTCATATGGAAAGGGAGTTAATGATTTATTAAGTAACCGTCATTTGTTTATTATACAAATTAAATGCGAACAATTATAATAAAATTAATATCTAGAACCATTACTTAGTCTGGTGAGCGGAATGGGAGCCTAATAAATAAATGGACGACGTAATAAAAACCAAGAAATCCCGATCACTCGAACTTCTTGCTCCGGCAGGGAGTTTTGAGGCCTTTAAAGCGGCGGTGGAAAATGGTGCGGATGCAGTTTACTTAGGTGGAAAAAGCTTTAGCGCCCGGGCAAGTGCCGCGAATTTTGACTTGGAAGAAATGAAGAAGGCGATTCGTTATGCCCATAATCGCCGAGTTAAGGTATATGTAACTGTAAATATTCTTATCGCAGACCAAGAGTTTCCGGAACTATTGGGCTATCTTTACGCCTTACACGAAATCGGTGTCGATGCCGTGATTCTGCAAGATCTTGGGGTCGCAGAATTAATTCATACAATTCTGCCGGAAATGGAAACCCATGCCAGCACGCAAATGACTGTAAATACCGAATGGGGAGTTAAGCATTTACAAACATTGGGCTTTCAGCGTGTGGTCTTGGCGCGGGAAACCTCAGCCGCGGAAATGAAAAGAATTGCCGGGCAGACGTTGCTGGAGCTTGAAGTTTTTGTCCATGGTGCACTTTGCATCTGTTATTCCGGGCAATGCCTAATGTCAAGTTTTATTGGTGGGCGAAGCGGCAACCGCGGTAGATGTGCGCAGCCTTGTCGGATGACATACCAGCTCGTGAATAAAGATAAAGAAAACCTCCTGGTACAAAAAAAGATTGGCGAACACTTGTTAAGCCCTCGGGATTTAAACTTAATTGAGGAACTGGCTGAGCTACAACGTATCGGTGTTCATTCCCTCAAGGTAGAGGGGAGAATGAAACGGCCGGAGTACGTGGCAACTGTAATTCGACTCTATCGGCATGCCCTTGATCGACTCGCAGAGCAGCACGGAGACAGCGCAGGCGCACCCTTGCTAACCCCGGAGGAACATCAGGAATTGCTCCAGATTTTTAACCGGGATTTTACCAGAGGTCATTTTCGGGAAAATCTCGGCGCAGAACTGATGAGTTATAGCCGTCCTAATAATCGAGGGACTCGTCTTGGGCGGGTGGTCCGCTTAGACTCCGGGCGATTATCTCTCAAGTTGGAGGCTCCTTTACACCCTGGTGATGGGATCGAAATATGGACCGGCCGGGGACGGGAAGGGATCACGGTAAGGAGGATTTGGAAAGGTCAGCGGGAAGTAGAAGAAGGATTAGCCGGAGAAACTGTGCAGATTGAGTTCTTGGGCAGGGCGCAGCCGGGAGACAGGGTCTTTAAGACCAATGATGCGCTGTTGATGGAAAAAGCCCGTGTTAGTTACCGAGAGGGACGGGAGCAGCGCAAAAGCCCCTTGACTATGCGTCTATCGGGACATGTCGGGGAAAAATTACGCTTGGATATCCTGGCAAGTGAGCGCAGAGTTACTGTTTATTCAACTAACCCTGCGCAAAAAGCATTGAAAAGACCGCTGACCTGGGACTTGGCTTTCCAACAGTTAGGGCGCTTAGGGACAACGCCTTTTAGATTGGACAAATTAAAGTTAGCTGTCGATGCGGATGCTATGCTACCAGTAAGTGATCTGAACGAAATGCGCCGCCTGGCAGTTGAAGAATTACTGCAGGAAAGACCTCGGCCGAGGGTTAATCGTCAGACGTATGCACAGAGAATCGAGTACTGGAAAAAACGTCAAGCTAAAGAACTGTCAAGTTTAATTAACGGTGTTCGTAGGGCCAACGGTGCTAGCGGTGTCAGAAGCAACAATATAAGCAATATAAGCAATATAAGCAAAACTAACAGTGCCAGCCATGTTAGTCCGCAAGTTTCTGTGGCCGTGAGTGATATGGAAGCTCTCCATGCTGCCATAAAGGCAGGAGCCAGGCGGGTGCTCATTGGTGGGGAGCATTGGCGTTCCCGGCGGGGGTTTTCGCTGGATGAGATTCGCACCAGTGTTAAAAGTTGCCGTAGACTCGGAATAGATTGTGTTTGGCGTTTACCGCGTATCTTAAACCAGGCGCAGAGCGCAAGTCTCTTAGCGGATCTTCAAAAGGCAGCCGGCTGGGCGGTAAAACCGAAACTAATGCTTGCCAACCTTGGCGAGTTGGAAATCATGCGGGCAGTTGATAAGGCTTGGCCGTTTGAAATTGATTATTCCTTAAATATTTTTAACCAGGCAAGTTTAGCGTACTTTTTCCGTCTCGGGGCCCAAAAGGTGACCCTTTCGCCCGAATTACACCACGAACAACTCGCTCCTTTAGCTAAATGGCCCGGGGCAGAGCTGATTACCTTCGGCGACCTGGAGATGATGGTCAGCGAATATTGCCCGGTTGGGGCAACTTTGGGTGGCAAAAAGGGACAATACTGTGCCGGAACGTGCCGGCTGGGAGTGCATTACCTGCGTGATCGCCTGCGCTATGATTTTCCCTTAGAGACGGATCAGGAGTGTCGCATGCATCTTTTCAATAACAAGCTCCTCAACCTTTATGAGGAACTTGGGCAAATCCGGCGCATGGGGTTTTCTACGATCCGTTTGCAATTGATACGCCATACTCCGGGGCAGGTTCAACGTATTGTGCGTTTATTCGTTGAGGCCTGGGACAAACTTTCTGAAGGAAAGAAGATGGCCTGGATGCCGGAGGAAGGGATGGCTGAATTAGTGTCCCTTTTTCCAGATGGATTTACGAAAGGGCATTTTTTCCGTGGGGTGCTTTAGAGGAGTAGCATATGGTCAACCCCTCTTTGTTTAAAGGAGATGATTATATTAAAATTAATCTAAGAACATCTCATTTTCCCACATTTATTGAAATATAGAGTAAATATTGTTACTTTCAATAGTAGAATAGGTATGAGTAAGAAAAGGAAAATAAAATAGACAATATGAAAAGAAAAAAGGGGTAAGGCATAGCCATGGCAATCGCAGATAAAGTACTAAATAAATTAGATTTTCCTAAAATACTGACACTTTTAGCCGATTATTGTATTCTGCCGCGTGCCAAGGAGCTTGCCCTGGATTTGAGACCTTTTGTCGATTATGAATCGGTACGCAGGGCATTGCAGGAAACGGAAGAGGGTAAAATTCTCCTGCGCGGCGATCCTCTTTTTTCCGTGCGCGGGGCTAAAGATATTCGTTCCTATATTGAGCGCTGTAGGCGCGGTGGGCTAATTCAGGGGGAAGAACTGCTGGAGGTTCGTGATACACTACGTGTCGGGCGGCGAATAAAACAACACTTGCAGGAATCAAAAGAGGAATTTCCGGAATTAAAGGAAATCGTCGTGGCTATTGAACCACAGAAGGATCTAGAGGATGAAATCTCCCGCTGCATTTCGGAAGAGGGTAAGGTTACGGACGATGCATCCTCTGTTCTGGCGGAACTTAGACGTTCTTTGCATCGCCTGCAAAATCGTATTCGCGAAAGCTTAGAGGGGACTCTGCGCAATCCCAACACTCAGAAAATGCTCCAGGATAATATTATTACGCAGCGTTCGGAGCGCTATGTGTTGCCTATTAAACAGGAATACCGCGCAACTTTCCCCGGCATTGTACACGACCAATCGGCCAGTGGGGCAACGCTATTTATTGAACCGATGGCCGTAGTGCAGCTAGGCAATGAACTGCGGGAAGTAATTTTAAAAGAGCAGCGTGAAGTGCAGCGTATTCTGCGGATGCTCTCTGCCCGTATTGAGGTGCGGGGTGAGGCTGTGGAAGCATTGCATGAGGCCTTGGCTAAATTAGATCTGGTGCTTGCTAAAACGCATTTGAGTGAGGCCATGAATGCCGGTGCGCCGCAGTTGCTCTGGGGGCAGCAAATTAAATTGGTTCAGGCCCGCCATCCGTTGATTGCAGGCAAAGTCGTGCCTCTTACCTTGGAACTGGGGATGGATTTTGATACGCTAGTGATTACCGGGCCCAATACCGGAGGGAAAACAGTAGCCTTGAAAGTAGTTGGCCTGATGGTAGCAATGGCTCAGTCCGGTCTTCACATACCGGCAGAAAGTGATTCGCGCATGGGAGTTTTTACGCAAATTTTTGCGGATATTGGAGACGAACAGAGTGTTGAGCAATCCTTAAGTACCTTTTCCGGACACATGAAAAATATCGTGGAAATTATTGACCGGGCTGACGGACGGTCTATAGTATTGCTCGATGAGCTAGGGGTCGGCACGGATCCGACCGAAGGAGCGGCACTGGCCATGGGTATTTTGACTGAACTACATGAACGAGGCTGCCGCACGATTGCCACAACTCATTATGGCGCCTTAAAAACCTTTGCTTATGAAACGCCGCGTGTAAGAAACGCTTCCGTGGAATTCGATCCAGAGACCTTGCGTCCGACGTACCGCTTATTAATTGGTATTCCCGGGAAAAGTAATGCCTTTACTATTGCCGGCCGGTTAGGTTTAAGCGAGCGAGTTCTGCAAAGAGCTCATACCTTTGTCACGGAACGGGAAATGCAAGTGGCGGATTTGATTGAAAATTTGGGTGAAACCCACCGGGAGATCGAATCAGAAAAGCATTTGATTGAGACCGGACGGCAAGCGGTGGAACAGCAAAACAAGGCTTTGGAAGAAAAGGCGCTGCGTTTGGACGAGGAATATGAGGAACTCATGGAACTAGCTAAGGAGGAGGCCCGCGAGCTTGTTCGAACAGCGAAACGTGAGGCCGAGCAGTTAATCGAAGAGTTAAAAGAAGCCCTGAAAAAGGAACAAAAACAACAACAAGATATTGAAAAGGCCCGGCAGGGATTCCGGCGCATCTCAGCAAAGCTTGATCAGGGCCGCCAGGTTAAACGCTTGGGCAGTGAATTAACTGCCAATCAGATTCAGCTTGGACAGACAGTTCAGATAACGAAAAATAAATTGAAAGGGCAAGTCTTAAAGCTGCCGAATTCCAATGGTCAGGTACTGGTTCAAGCAGGGATTATGAAAGTAATGGTGCCTTTGTCCGAATTAAGGTTGGCTAAGGAAGAAAAGAAAAATGTGCCTCAGTATACCAAGGGAACAAATATCGGGTTTCAAAAGGCTGAAGGGATCCGCAGCGAGATCGATTTGAGAGGGATGTTCGTCGAGGAGGGGACGAATGCTCTGGACAAATATTTGGATGATGCTGTGCTTAGCGGCATTAGTCAGGTTTATGTGATTCATGGTAAAGGGACGGGGGCTTTGCGTACAGGCATCCAGGATTTCCTCAAAGGACATCCGCATGTGCGACGTTTCAGAAGCGGAGCATACGGAGAAGGAGACTCCGGCGTCACGGTGGTTGAGCTTAAATAATCAGTTATAGTTGACGTTAATCCGATAGATATCACAATGTGACGGTACTTCTGTTAAATAAACATTATAGCCCAGTCAGGACAACAGAAAATAATCCCCTGCGGAGCAGGGGATTAGCCTTTACCCTTGCCGTAAATAATTCAGCGAGTCCTTTAGGGAACTTGTACAACCTATTTAGTTAGTGTCAATTTAACACTATTAGAAGGCGGTCCGGTACCTGAGCCGCTACGGTTCTGGAAAGCGGCCCAGAAAATATATTCGCCGGGAACGGGAGGCTTGCCATTTTTAGATAGTGAAACAGAAATGGAGGTTGACACTGTATTAGAAGCCTCAACGGGGAAACTTATTATTTTGTTCTGGTCTGGATACTGTACGTAAAAGATAGTAGAATCCTTCTTGTTTTCCGGCAGAACGGTCATCGGGATAATTGCTTTATAAGTCTTCGGATTATAGTTTACTTTACCAAGTATGGGCGACGGAAGTTCAGGATCTACTTGTGATGGTTCATCTATTGGAGGATTATTTGTGGAATCAGGATCAGAAGCCATCTCGGTAGGTGGTCTGTAGGGAGCCTCATCGGCTGGCCATATCCATGACGGATCCCTGTTTGGTAAATGCAAGAATGTTTTGGTTATTGTATTTTTAGATTTCGGGGATGCTAATTTATCCGGTTGATCTGCGTCTACTTCTTTTTGAATCCAGACATCGCTGAACCGAGTAGGGAGATCTCCCTGGGCGGCGATCTCTGTAGAGATAAACTGAGGTGGAGTTAAACTACTGGGGAGTAACCCTGATTTCCTATCGAAAGAGCCACTGACAATTCCTGAGGGTATATCAAACTTTGCTTGCACAGGGAGATCCTTAAGAGCCTCTGTCATGACCTTCTTCCATATTTTAGCAGGGTAACTTCCTCCATAGACCTTTCGCAAATAATGTTGTCTATCGTCGTCCGGTCCATCGTAGCCCATCCAAACTACCGCAGCGTAATTTGGGGTATAACCGGCAAACCAGGCATCAGGGTTTCCGGACTTATTGCCGTAGTACTTAGGATCCAACGAAGTAGTACCAGTTTTACCAGCAATAGCCCAGTTACCGATTTGGGCACTGGTACCTGTACCATTGGTTACAACGCTGCGTAACATATCGTTAATAATATAAGCTGTAGTTTCTTTCATTACGCGGTTTTTAGTGATTTTAGGGGTAATCAAAATATTTCCCTTTGAGTCTTTAACCTTTACAATAGCATGGGTAGTGACTCTAACGCCGTTGTTGGCAAAAATCCCGTAAGCGGCTGTCATGTCCAGGGTAGTTATTTCTGGACTACCTAGTGCTAAAGTCAAGTTACGATCCTTTTCCTCTAGTGGTAGTCCAAGATTTTCTTTACCAAACTTCCAGCCGTTGTCAACCCCAATTTGGTTTAGAAGCTTGACAGCATAGACATTGACAGAGTTTTCAAGGGCATAGCGCATGGTAATAAGGCCTTTCCAACCCTTAGTAATAGTATCAAAGTTTGTCGGAGCGTAATTTCCAAATTTCACAGGCATATCGTCTAGTACGGTCCCTGGAAAATAGCCGCCTTTCTCAATAGCCGGTCCATACACAACCAATGGTTTTATCGTCGAGCCGGGTTGTCGAGGAGATTGCCAGGCCCGGTTCAGTCCACGGGCCGTATAGTCCCGCCCCCCGACCATTGCCAGAATAGATCCAGTCTTAGGATCAATAACGGTCATAGCTCCCTGGACCTTAATATCGTCGATTCCTTTAGGGAAATTGTTCGGATCAGCAAAGGCAGCTTCAGTAGCAAGTTGTATTTTAGGATTGACTGTCGTATAAATATGCAAACCACCGCTGTAGATTTGCTCAGGTGTTAAATTATAGGTGCTTTCCAGTTCTTCAATAACATAATCAACAAAATAGGGATATTTATAGCTGGTATTGGATAATGTCGTGTGTTGAGCACCACCGGAGGTCTTCTTCATATTATCAACATAAGTAAATGGGGTATCTTTATAAGTGTCGTACTCTTCGGCAGTTATGATTCCTGCATCACGCATTACTCCGAGGACAATGGTACGTCGTTTTTTAGCTGCCTCCGGATAAATATAAGGATTATTTCGACTGGGAGCTTGCGGCAAACCAGCCAGGAGGGCAACCTGATCAGGTGTTAAATCCTTAAGTTCTTGACCAAAGTAGGTTTTGGCTGCGGTCTTGATCCCAAACGACGATTGGCCAAAGCAAATTCTGTTAAGATAAAACGTCAGAATTTCATCTTTTGAGTATGCATGCTCCAGTTTAAGGGCCAGAATCGCTTCCTGAATCTTACGTGTCAATGTTTTCTCCATAGGGTTTTCGATAAAAGCGTTCTTGGCTAGTTGAACAGTAATCGTACTAGCGCCTTCTTTAGCACTTCTGGCGCGTATATCGTTTATAGCTGAGCCAACAATCCGAATGGGATCAATCCCAAAATGATCGTAAAAGCGTTTGTCCTCAACTGCCACAAACGTTCTTTTAACAAGATCCGGTATCTCTGAGAACTCGGCAATTTCCCGGTTTTCGTCAAGATGTAACTGAGCAAAGGGAGTGTTGTTTATGTCAAAAATAGTGGAATTTACCTTTTGGTTATAAAGTACAGAGGGATCCCATTTGGGTGTACCTGCAGCAGCAACCCCAATATAAATTGCCAGGCCAATAAACATAAGAGCCATGACAATGACTATAGACCTGAGAATAATACGGCGTTTAGATAAGCGGTTTTGGCGCTTTAGATTTTTTGCATTCTTTGGATTCTTTGGTCTCCAAGATATTGGCATGTTTGAACCTCCTAAAGTTAGTAAAAAATAAAATAACTCGTCTTAATGAAAATTATAATAAACTAAATTATATCATTTTCTACTAACCGAATTATATCATACTTCTGCAAAACAATTATAAGTAAATCTGAGCCAAGAACAACTTCAAATTGTTAGAACGGCGGATTGGCTTTTAGATTGGTTGCGAGTTTGATTTAGACACGTTATAATAGTATAAATAAAGTTTGACTAATGCAAGGCTTAAGACTTCGGCAGTGGGACGAATACCAACGTCATACTTAGCTCATTTGACACTGAATACTTCTTGTTTTATGCTTTAGTTGCGCTTAGTGCCAGCCATGGCTCGCAAGGTATCATTTTTGACTGACAGTAGTCAGTAATGCTTTTTAACTAGTATAAGTAAATTTTATGAATGTATTGTAAATGGTATGATTGAGAATAGGCTTGGTGGAAGGCAAAAGAGAGTCGGTGTCTGGTGCGAACCGACCTGGAAACCAAGAGATACACCTCATGACTTGAGTTAACAACTTCGGGTAAGCTCGTTATCGCTGATTAAGCTGGATGTCGTTTATACTAATCACGGCATCAATGTGGGTGGTACCGCGGAAATATTTTCGTCCCTCAACCATGAGTTGGGGGATTTGTTATTTAGCTATTCAAAGTTTGCTGTAAACTGCGGTAGAATAGCATCTTAAAAATTAGTCTGATGCTTTTATTAGGGGGATCGAAATATGGACATATTTAAGGAATTACAGGATAGAGGACTAGTTTATCAACATACAGATGAAGACGCATTGCGGAAAAGGTTAGCTGCTGGCCCCATAACGCTTTATTGCGGGTTTGACCCGACCGCGGATAGCCTACATATTGGAAGTTTACTGCCGATTTTGGTCTTGAAGCGGTTTCAACTGGCAGGACATATACCCATTGCTCTGGTAGGCGGAGGAACAGGATTAATCGGCGATCCCAGCGGTAAAGCCTCAGAACGGATACTTAATTCCGAAGAAATAGTAGCTGAGTGGGCAAGTAAGATTAAAGATCAGCTTAGTCATTTCCTGGATTTTGAAACTAGAGATAACCCCGCAATAGTAGTAAATAATTATGACTGGCTTGGCTCTCTGCAAGTTATTGAATTTCTGCGCGACATCGGTAAGAATTTTTCCGTAGGGACCATGTTAGCAAAAGACTCGGTAGAAGCACGGCTGCATAAAGGGATATCCTATACCGAATTCAGCTATATGATTTTACAATCTTACGATTACCTAAAACTCAATGAATTGTATGGTTGCGAGATGCAGGTAGGGGGAAGTGACCAATGGGGCAATATCACAGCGGGAATTGATTTAATCAGACGTACTTTGGTCAATCAAGGCAAAGAAACGTATGGATTGACAATGCCGCTTGTGATAAAAAGTGACGGAACAAAATTCGGGAAGACAGAATCAGGAACAGTTTGGTTGAATGCTGAAAAGACGTCACCATATAAATTCTATCAATTCTGGATAAATACCGATGATAAGGATGTAATTAAATTCCTTAAATATTTTACTTTCTTATCGTTGGATGAGATTGCTGTTTTAGAAGAAAGAGTAAATAAAGAACCGGAAAAGAGAGAGGCTCAGCGAACATTAGCTGCAGAAGTGACTAAGCTGGTTCATGGGCAAGACGCTCTTCAACGGGCAGAAAAAATTTCTAATGCTCTTTTTAGAGGAGGGCTAAGAGAACTATCCGCTTCGGAAATTGAAGAAGGGTTTAGCGAGGTGCCTTCAGCAACTATCGAAAACCCTGAAATAGGGCTTGTAGAATTGTTGATTCAGGCGGGTGTAGTCACATCCAAACGTCAAGCCAGAGAGGCTATAGAGAGTGGATCAATTTATATTAATGATATTCGGCATAAGGATATGGATACAACTGTTTCCGAATTAGAGCATCTTGATGGAAAATTTCTTGTCCTCCGACGTGGAAAGAAAAATTATTATTTGATAAAATTTAAATGATTGTGTATACTGACTACCGAAAGCACCGTAAAGCCCTTCGCTTTAGCTATGGGGATATAAGGCACAATATAATGATAAATTCGATGTTTTCAATTAGTTATAGTATTCTGTAATTCCTCTATTTCTGATGCTTTATTAATAAGGTTATGTTATAATTAATTAACTAAAATAAGCTAGCTTAAGTTTAAATGAATGTCGTAAGTTCTTAAAAGAATCAATATAAAAATATTTCAAAATTTATAAAAAATATTGACAATATAATAACATTCAGCTATACTAAACAAGTTCTTGAAAATGGCCCGTTGGTCAAGTGGTCTAAGACACCGCCCTTTCACGGCGGTTACACGGGTTCGAATCCCGTACGGGTCACCAAACAGAATACCAGGGTGATTAGCTCAGTTGGTAGAGCGCCTGCCTTACAAGCAGGATGTCGGCAGTTCGAACCTGTCATCGCCCACCAAAATAAGGATGGCCCCGTGGTGTAGCGGTTAACATGCCTGCCTGTCACGCAGGAGATCGTCGGTTCAATTCCGATCGGGGTCGCCATAAAATAAATAACTTATTATGGGTAGGTGGCCGAGTGGTTAAAGGCGGCAGACTGTAAATCTGTTCCGAGAGGTACGATGGTTCGAATCCATCCCTGCCCACCATAACAGAGGTCCTAAATCAGAGACCAGAGGCCAGAAATCAGAAGCTGAAAATTAGAAGTTAGAAATCAGAAAGTCAGAAAAGTGAGAGAATACGATTCCGACTTTCCGACATCATGTATCTGGCTTCTTAAATATCGCGGGGTGGAGCAGCGGTAGCTCGTCGGGCTCATAACCCGAAGGACGCCGGTTCAAATCCGGCCCCCGCAACCAAGGTATTGGGTCATGGAGCAAATGCTCAGGCTTAATATATGAGTTGGGGTGTAGCCAAGGGGTAAGGCACCAGACTTTGACTCTGGCATTCGTAGGTTCGAATCCTCCCACCCCAGCCAAAAATGAAATGGGCCATTAGCTCAGTCGGCAGAGCACCTGACTTTTAATCAGGGCGTCCCGCGTTCGATTCGCGGATGGCCCACCAAGCTGTTATGCGGGTGTAACTCAGCGGTAGAGTGTCACCTTGCCAAGGTGAAAGTCGCGAGTTCGAATCTCGTCACCCGCTCCAGAGTGCGCTCGTAGCCCAGCTGGATAGAGCGTCTGACTACGAATCAGAAGGCCGGGGGTTCGAATCCCTCCGAGCGCACCAAAGATACATGCCGTTGTAGCTCAGTTGGTAGAGCGTATCCTTGGTAAGGATAAGGTCACCGGTTCAATCCCGGTCAATGGCTCCAGCAAATGCGGGAGTGGCGAAATTGGCAGACGCGCACGCTTGAGGGGCGTGTGGGTAACACCGTACGGGTTCAAGTCCCGTCTTCCGCACCAATTGAAAAAGTCTTGGAGAAGTACTCAAGTGGCTGAAGAGGGCGGTTTGCTAAACCGCTAGGGTGGGTAACTGCCGCGAGGGTTCGACTCCCTCCTTCTCCGCCAATATAATCCTCGATAGCTCAATGGTGGAGCAACCGGCTGTTAACCGGTAGGTTGTAGGTTCGAGTCCTACTCGGGGAGCCATGGCAGGGTAGCCAAGTGGTCTAAGGCAAGCGGTTCATACCCGCTCATCCGAGGGTTCAAATCCCTCCTCTGCTACCAAAAATGCGGGTGTAGCTCAATGGTAGAGCGCTAGCCTTCCAAGCTAGTTACGAGAGTTCGATTCTCTTCACCCGCTCCATTTAGAAATAATGTACATATCAAGGATTTCTACGCTCTGATATTCCCGTTCGATTCTCTTCACCCGCTCCATTTAGAAATAATAACCGCACCTTTAAGGCGCGGTTTTTACTCTAGTTCATCCCAAGTTGTCTTCTATATTATTTATCCTGTATATGGATTTAGAAAGCTCTGTTTATAAAATCACCATG
>JBMNTM010000006.1:0-24462 GCA_050945735.1 Desulfosporosinus sp. | reverse complement strand
AGCGAGCATAGTAATCAAAGGGATTCCTCCTTTCAATTGGATTATACTGGAAATTAATTTAAAAGTCATTATCTAAATGAAAACTTTTAGATTTACTTATCATAATCATTTTCATGTTGGGGCAAAGCCATTTGGTCAAATTAGTTTTCTCTTGATCAATGAAATATATTAAAAAGAAGTTAAATATCATTTGTATAGGGTTTAGTAATTGGAATAGGACATTTCTTTATTAAAAATGCAGCTTGTTTAGATTATTGCTGTCGAAATAAAGGAAATGATTTAATCTTTATTGAACTATATCTTATTCACTGAAACTTTGTCATTGATCTATGATGATCATATTACAGGAAGTATAATCGGGTGATACCGATTAATATATTGGTTTTTCAAATATCAAGGACAATTAGGTTTTTCTCATTTAAGGGAGGGCGACTAACAAACCCTCTCTGCAAAGTGATCTGGTATAACGGAACTGTTGCCTCACTTCTTGCTCCTTACATCATGTTTAATCATAGGTTACGAGCGGGCATGATACTCTTATATTGATGACAGCACAAAAGGATTATTATAAGTAGTATATGACTGAAATTTCAATTGAAAAGACCGTATAATTAATTAACAAACAGGAGGTAGTCCATTTGACCAAAGAAAGCAAACTACAAATTATTCCCCTCGGTGGACTAGGGGAAATCGGTAAGAATACAACTGCCATTCGCTATAATAATCAAATCTTGATCATTGACGCTGGTTTAGGGTTTCCTGACGATGATATGTTGGGGGTTGACCTTGTTATCCCGGATTATACTTATCTTATCGAAAATAAAGACCTGATACTGGGAATCCTAATTACTCATGGTCATGAAGATCATATCGGGGGACTACCCTACTTATTGAGACACTTGAATGTTCCTATTTACGGTACACGTCTGGCAATTGGACTGATTCAATATAAACTAACTGAAGCTAAATTAGGACAAGTAACCACTCATATTATACGGCCCCGAGATACTATAAAGTTGGGTTTATTTACTGTCGAATTTATCGGTGGGAGCCATAGCATACCTGGATCGGTTGGCTTAGCCATTAATTGTCCCTTGGGAACCATCGTTCACACTGGGGATTTCAAACTGGATCATACTCCGGTAAGCGGGGGAGTTCTTGATTTGCATAAGTTTTCTGAATTGGGCGACAACGGGGTTCTTTGCCTAATGTCTGACAGTACGAATGTGGAACGTTCAGGATTTACCAAATCTGAGCGGCTCGTTGGACAAAATATTGATAAGGCCTTTGCTGAGGCTGAGGGGCGAGTTATTTTTGCAAGTTTTGCATCTAATGTTAATCGGCTTCAGCAAGCTATTTCTGCCTCATTTAAATACCATCGCAAGGTTGCTACCGTAGGCAGAAGCATGATTAATGTTGTTAACATAGCTTCAGAACTTGGGTATCTGGATATTCCGGAAGACACACTCATTGACGTTGACGAGGCCATGCACTTACCGGGTAATGAGGTATGTATCCTTACGACAGGCAGCCAAGGTGAGCCGATGGCTGCGCTTACTCGCATGGCGATGCATAATCATCGCCAGATTTCCATCTATCCTGGGGATACAGTGATTCTGTCTGCTAACCCCATCCCCGGAAATGAAAAAGCAGTATCTCGAAATATTGACCAGCTCTTTAAATTAGGGGCCAAAGTTATCTATGAATCCATTTCAGGGATGCACGTATCCGGTCACGCTAGTCAAGAAGAGCTTAAACTAATGCTTAGCATGGTAAAACCAAAGTATTTTATTCCGGTACATGGGGAATATCGCATGCTTATGAAACATGCTGAACTAGCTGAGCAACTTGGAATTCCACGGGAGAATATTTTTGTGGCAGAGATTGGTAATGTAATAGAGTTTACACGTCATGGAGCAAGGTTTGCTAATAATGTTACGGCTGGACCGGTGTTTATCGATGGTCTGGGAGTAGGGGATATAGGAAATAGTGTTATGAAAGACCGAACGCTTCTATCCCAAGATGGAATCCTAATAATCATTTTAGCATTCAATAGTTTAAGCAGAACAATATTAGCTGGTCCAGATGTTGTTACCCGTGGATTTGTTTATGTTCGGGAATCTAATCTTATGCTCGATGAGGTAAAAGCGATTACTAAGCAAACCATAGCCCGCTGTTACCAGAACGGAATCCATGAAAAACCCATTTTACAAAATCGCGTTAGGGATATTGTAGGTAAGTATCTTTATGATAAGACTAAGAGGCGTCCGATGATTATTCCGATTTTTCAAGAGGTATGAGTAAGATTAAAAGTTGATCTTAAAGAAAAAACCTTCCCAAGCATTTAAGCAAGGGAAGGTTTTAATATCAAAGCCTACCAATTATGGCGTGCGCGAGGCTGGTAGCATTCGCGACAATACACGGGTTTATCACCTGAAGGATGGAAGGGTACGGTGGTTTCCTTTCCACAAGTTGCACAAATAGCAGGGAACATTTCACGTGGTTGACGATAATATCCACCGCCGTTATTTCTGTTTTGTGCTTTTCTGGCAGCACGGCATTCTGGGCAACGTCCAGGCTCATTAGTAAACCCTTTTTCGGCATAGAACTCTTGCTCAGATGCTGTAAATTCGAAGTCGCGACCGCATTCTCTGCAAACTAAAATTTTGTCATTAAACATTAAAAAACCTCCGCAATTTTATTACCCGCTGCATGGGAAGTTCAGAAAAATCTTCCCATAGCCTTAGGCAATCGAGAAGGTTCGTGTAAATCCACAAGTACTAACGAGTTCAACTAAGTATAACCAATAAGCCAAAATAAGTCAAATGTTTATCTATTCTAAAGTTAAAAAGTTCCAATAAAAAATTATAAATTTAGAAATATGTTATGTCCCTTTTGATTTACAAATGGTTAGTTGAGATATTTTATTCCAAAAATAAATATGTATGCCTGCAATAAATAAAGTGAAGCAATATAGCATAATAATAAGCCAAATAGCCTTCACTTTTTAGGCAATGGGGGATGACATAATTGGAACAGTGTGGTAAACAGATGCTGCCGAATCGTATCCGAGGTGTGCAGAGACTTGAGGCCTTATTTAACCAAAAGGGCTATTTGATCTGCCAAGCTACTGGAAAAAAGATCGTTAACTTTGATGAGGTTGTTACGATTTTCATTCCACTTAGTCCATCAACTGATCAAGTAATGGCTGTGCATAGTGATCATGCCAAAGCATTTATACAAAGCTGTCTTATGACACTTAAATAATTGACATTTAAATGTCCAAACACCCTTCACTTAAGTGTACGCTACAGAAATGTTTTTTAAGGGGGTTAAACCGAATTTTTTTAAATTTATTGTTGCAACTAGTAAAATTTATTGTTATAATGCATATAAATAATAGTTTATTGGAAAATACCTGCAAAAAATATCTATGACAATTGCATATTGGGCTAACTTATCGAAAGGTAAGGACGCAAAGCTATAGGGTCTAAGGATTATTTCTATGACAGCCAGTTGCGTTAAATTGTTAAAAGCAATTTAAGTTTTTGATTATCTTTTTTGATTATCTTAAAGCAACGGCAACGTTGCTTTTTTTAATTGAAAAATCTTTGGATGTGAGATGTGTGTTATATACATATGTTTTGGTTTTGGGACTTTTAACAGGTTATTTCATGGAGAAGATCACAACAGCATTGATTGTGAAAAGGATCCAGGGGGATTTCCTGAACCTCTTCTCTGGCAAACCCAGACATACCCTTGGATGGATGACTCTAAACTCCGTTTGTTGGTTAGGTGTGGTGTTTTTAGGAGGACTGAATTTCTATACCGTCGAATGTGCTGCGGTGTTATCTGTCTGTATGATTTTAGCGGCAGTTGATATTTCGATTAAAAAGATCCCTAATGAACTGCTGCTGGTACTCCTGCTTGTTCATTTCACAGGGTTAATCCTCAGGGGTCAATACAGCACAATCAGTCTATATCTTATAGGTCTGGGAATCGGATTGGTCTTATTTTTAGTTCCCGGTTTGATGGGGAAGGGTGCCGGATTAGGAGATGTAAAATTTGCGGCAGTTGTCGGTTTTATCCTTGGTATATATGATTTCTTTGTCGCGGTGATGGTAATGGGAGTGTTGGTACTAATATATGCAGTATATTTGATTGGGACAGGCCGAGGTGGACTTAAGAGTCAGTTGGCGTTGGGACCTTTCCTGGCCTTGGGGACGGCGGCCGTATTAATCTTTAATATATCACTTAATCAGGATTTAACATTTTTGTGAAAAATTTAATATGAGAACGTGGAATGAAAAAGTGAAAACTTTTCAGATAATAAAGAAACAGGGGGAAAATAGTGATGAAAGAAATGTTAAAACGATTTGTACGTGAAGAGGACGGACAGGGTATGGTTGAGTATGCACTGATTGTTGCAGCTATTGCATTAATAGCGGTTGGTGCAATTTGGGCATTTGGCGACAAAATTGAAGCATTTATGGGTAATATTGATCTCGATCCTGCTGATCCGACACCGTAATTATCGTAAGTTTCAAAGTTTTACGTCAACTAAGTAAAGCTTATTAAGTTAAACTTAATTAAACTGCGTATTACTCCCATATGAATTAGATAAACATTTTTTAAATAATGCAGGAGTATAAAGGAGTAAACTCAGCAATTAGAAAATCGTTGCTCCCAAAGGGGGCTTATGCAGAGTTAGCGTAAGCCCCTTTGGGTTATATGGTTCAGTATTAAAGTTGTCCAGCTCAAAAGGAGGGATTCCTTTGTTTAAAAATATCATAAGACGGATAAAAGATGAAAAGGGTCAAGCTGTGGTAGAGTTGGCCATTACCCTGCCGCTACTGTTATTGATTTTGGGCGGGATTATCGACTTCGGTTGGATTATAACAAATCAAAATGCCATTGATCGCAGTGCCCGGGATGGTGCAAGATACGCCATTGTTCATACAACCGGAACTGACCCCGTAGAGTCAATAAAAACGTATACCAAAGCTCTTGCTCCTGCCGGCATTCAGGAAAAATTAACTATAGATGTTACCTTCACGGATCCCGACACCCCCCGTTCGGGAGACGTTATTGTCGCGGTAAGCGGGAATATTGCTGTGTTAACTCCTTTAGCCGGAATATTTGTCGAGGGACAAGAAGTGAATTTGAGTTCTTTATGTCGGATGAAGGTTGAATAGAATGAACAATAACTTGCAGGATAAGGAAGAAGGCTCCATCCTTGTCATTGTGGCGCTGAGCATAACAGTGCTGTTGGGTATGGCGGCATTGTCTCTTGATATTGGCAGTGCTTATCTTCAAGCCTGTCAGCTGCAAAAAGCAGTGGATGCTGCCGTTTATTCGGTGGGGAGACAACTGCCTGTCAATAGCAACGATGAAGAGGCCCGAAACAAGATCAAGGACAGCGCAATCAGCTATGCTGCTCTCAATGGCTTGGAAGGTCTTACCAGGGAAGATGTGCTGTTGGAAGGAGTTGTCTCTGGATCCTGTACTGAAATTAAAGTTAAGGCCACGCAGACCATAAATTTAAATTTTGCCCGGGTCTTAGGCTTAAGTACCCTCGATTTCACGCGCAGTGCAAAGGCAAAATTATCTCCGCTTAGTAAAGTAAGCGGTGTGGCTCCATTAGGGGTAAAGAAAAGTGAGCTGCAAACAAGAATTGAAAACGGAGACTTAACGCATGTTGTCTTGAAATATGGCGCCGGTGGCGGTACGCAGTCATCTTTTGGAGCCTTGGACCTTGATGGCCAAGGTGGCGGAGCAAGTGATTACCGGCTTTGGCTCACCCACGGATATCCCGGGGAGGTCTGTGTCGGAGATATTTTAATAGAAGAATCAGGAAATATGGTTGGTCCTACTTACCAAGGATTTAGTGCAAGGTATGATGCCTGCACGCATTACGATGCCCAGATTGGTGGCGAAGGCTGTACCTCTGAGCATTACGATCACACCTGTCCCCGTATCATTAAAGTCGTAGTTTATACTCCTGGGAATAATAAGACTGTGACTGTTGAGGGGTTTGCAGCGTTTCTGTTGGAGGACCAGACTAATGATGGATATATAACTGGCACCTTTTTAAACATGGTCGCTCCCGGAACAACCTCCGGAGAAGGTCTTGAGGAAGCCTCCTATTATGGCCTGTCTAATTTAATGCTTACGGAATAAGGGAAAGGTTGGTTAGCGTGTGAAAAAACTAATCCTATTAGCATTTATCCTATCAGTGATTACCGGTTTAATAAGTTATAATTATTTGACGAATCTTGAGAAAAAGGTTGCGGGACAGAACATGCCAGTTGTTGTAGCAAGAAATCAAATTCCAAAGCATACGGTTATCAATGCCGAGATGCTTGAAGTCATAGAACTCCCTCAAAAAGCGATAAACCCGTTGTCTTCGACAAATACCGACAGCATCGTCGGAAAAATAAGCAAGGAGACTATCGAACCGGCAGAACAGATTCTGAAAACGAAAATCAGCAATTTGGATGAAAAAACCAGCGGGCTTGCTTATAGCATTGCCAAGGGGTATCGAGCTTTAACGCTCAAAACAGATGAAGTAAGCGGGGTAGCAGGAGAAATTGAAAAAGGAGATCGTGTGGACATCGTTGCTTCCATGATCGGTGATGTGAATGGGCAGAAGGTCGTAACCTCACGGATGATAGCTGAAAATCTGGAGGTTCTGGAGATTGGCATGAAACCAAGTGATAAAAAAGCAGCGAGAACCAATACTTCCGTCACTCTCTCGGTTTTGGCGGAGGACGTTTTAAAAATTAATTATGCTTTATCGGAAGGTAAATACCGTCTTGTGTTGCGTTCTGTAGTGGAGAAGGATATCGTTAATCCACCGTTATATACATTAAATAATTAGACCAAGCTCTTTTTCCGAAAGGAATGTAATCATGGAAAAAGTAAAAGTAATGCTTATCGGAAATAATGACAATCAGCTCTTTGCTCTTAAAAATCTTCTCAAACAGGCGGATGTTGTCCTAAGCGGCGTTGCCAAGCTAGGGGAGAACACATTTGAAAAAATACTGGGCATGAAGCCGAATGTTATTCTACTGCAGTGCACTGAGGATTACGAGCCGGCTATTAATATCGCAGCAAGAATCTATACGGAGATGGTAGGCTGCAGTGTACTCCTGCTTTGTGCTCAGCTGGAGATCCCTATAATTGAAAAAGCTATGTTGGCGGGAGTACGGCGCGTACTGCAGCTGCCCCTACAGTCCGAGGAACTGTTGGAAAACATTCGGCTGGCCTTTCAGCTTGAAAAAACAAGAGATCTCAATAATAAACCTGCTGCAGTCAGCATGCAGTCCAAAGTGATCACCGTTTTTGGCTCCAAAGGAGGGATCGGCAAGACCACTATTGCCGTCAATCTGGCTGTTCTATTCTCCCGGATGGGGAAAAAGGTGGCGGTAATTGATGCTGATCTCCAGTTCGGAGATGTTAATGTCTTTTTTGATATTGAAACGAAGAACACTATTGCGGAACTATCGCAAAGCAAAGATGCAGCAGATATTGATGCCATAAAACAAATAACCGCACTGCACCATACGGGAGTCAGTATTTTATGTGCACCTAAAAGTCCGGAGTATGCAGAATATGTCACTCCAAAAGTTATCGAAACGATCATTAATACCATGCGGCCGTTTTACGACTATATCCTGATAGATACAACACCACTTTTTAATGATACGACAGTGACGGCAATAGAAAATTCAAATTTGGTCTTATTGATTTCCGGGGTTGATATTTCAACCCTGCGCAACACCAAAACAAGTTTAAATATCCTGGAATCTCTCCAGCAGATTGACAAAATAGAGCTTGTTGTTAACAAAATTACACACAGGATTATCACGATTAAAGCTATTGAGCGGATTTTAGACAAGCCAATTAAGAACCAAATATCCTATGATTTTAAGACAGCACTTGCCAGTCACAATAAGGGTATCCCTATCGTTCTGGATGCACCGCGTACAGCTATTGCTAAAGAATTGGTACAATTGGCTGGAAATGTGATCAAAACCATCAATGGGGAAGATTAAGAGTGGCATTATTTTGAGTTTTTATAGTTAGGAGTATAAACTGCAATGGGGCTTTTAGAAAAAATTGAACGACAAAGGTTACTTCAGCAAAAAGAAGCAACTTCCGAAATAGTAAAGAATATCGATCGCCGCTTTGATATACATGAAGATCTAAAAGCGAAAATTCATCAGAAAATTATCGATGAAATAAATAAGCAGAAAATTGAAATTCGAGGCAGAGAAATTTCTGCTGAAATTTTTAATTTTATTGAAGGGATTGTAAGCAGTGAGGCTGAGGATATCAATGTTCTGGAAAGAAATAAACTATCCGAAGCAATCCTTGATGAAATCGTTGGTTATGGTCCATTAGAAGTGTTGCTGCGGGATAGTACTGTATCCGAAATCATGGTCAATGGCCCGCATAAGGTCTATGTAGAAAAAGATGGCAAGCTCCAGCTATCTGAGGTCCGCTTTAAAGATAATGAACATGTAATGAATATTATTGATAGAATTGTGTCGTCAGTAGGGCGGCATATTGACGAATCCAGCCCTATGGTCGATGCCAGGCTCTATGATGGTTCCAGGGTAAATGCCATAATTCCGCCGCTCTCCCTATCGGGACCGGTGATCACTATCCGCAAATTCTCTAAAACGCCGATAACAGTAGAACAGCTTTTAGAATTTGGCTCGCTTTCTCAGAAGATGGTGTCTTTCCTGGAGGCCTGCGTGAAAGGGAAGCTCAATATCATTGTCTCGGGTGGTACGGGCAGTGGTAAGACCACGCTGTTGAATGTTTTATCCAGCTTTATCCCGGCAAATGAACGAATCATCACTATCGAAGATGCTGCAGAACTTCAGCTGATGCAGGAGCATGTGATTACGCTGGAAAGCCGTCCTGCCAATCTTGAGGACAAAGGCCAAATAACAATTCGTCAACTTGTAAAAAATTCGCTGCGCATGCGCCCGGATCGTATTATTGTCGGTGAGGTCCGTTCTTCGGAAACGATGGACATGCTACAAGCCATGAACACAGGTCATGATGGTTCATTGACTACAATTCATGCCAATTCACCAAGAGATTCCTTATCCAGAATTGAAACCATGATTCTGATGACCGGTATGGAATTACCCTTAAGAGCAATTCGCGAACAGGTATCTTCAGCTATTGATCTTATCGTGCAGCAATCAAGACTGAGAGATGGGACAAGAAAGGTCATATACATAACCGAGGTCAATGGTATGGAAGATGATACCATAATCATGCAGGATATTTTTAAATATGAGACCTCTGGGGAACTGGACAGCAAAGGAAAGTTCAAAGGGCGATTCATTAGCTCCGGAGTGCGGCCTTATTGTCTGGAAAAGCTTATCAACAGCGGAGTTAAAGTAAACTATGATTGGTTCAGAAGCGAATAGACTCTGTGGAGGAAAGCGATGAGCAAAGGAGTTTTCACATTATTCATTACAATGACGGTCTTTACACTAATCCTGGCTTTTTTGCAGAGGGCGTTTAATGATAAACTCTTAATTGCCAATAGATTTCAAAAGATGATCTCTAATAATCAGGCAGATCGAGCAGGAAAGAAAAAGCACAAAGCAAAAAAGGAAAAAAACCCTAACAAGACGTTCAAAGTCTTAAATAAAATTGAAAATGAGATTATTTCAGCGGGATTACTTATCCGACCTTCGGAGTTTGTATTAATTTGGTGTGTATCAGCCATTGTACCGGCGCTTATCTTCCTTTTACTTACTGATAGTATCACAGCTGCAGCAGCTGCTTTGTTGATAGGCGTTTTTCTACCGCCGTTCGTGGTACACAAGAAAAAGATGAAGAGAGTAGATCTTTTCGAAAAGCAGTTAGTGGAGGCGATTGCCATTATCTGCAACAGCCTGCGCAGCGGGCTTACCCTGCAGCAGGCCATGATTAGCATAGCCCAGGAAATGCCTGAACCGATTTGCACGGAATTTGGGCGGGTGACCCGGGAAATAAATTTAGGAAGTAACTTGGAAAAAGCCCTGGGTAATATGGCGGAAAGATTAAACAGCAAGAGTTTTATGATGATCGTTTCCGCTATTCTGATTCAGCGTCAAATCGGTGGGAACTTGTCCGATGTCTTATCCAATATCGCCGGTACTATAAAGGAACGCTTCAAAATTAAAAGTGAAATTAAGGTCTTGACAGCAACTGCCAGAAGTTCAGGAATAATAGTTGGGCTTTTGCCGGTTATATTGTTTCTTTTTTTTATGCTGGTAAAACCCGAATATGTCGAAGGGTTTTTTAATACCTCTGTCGGTGCAGCTATGATAATTACAGCCGTAGTAATGGAAATGATCGGCTTTCTGATTATCAAAAAGATTGTCAATATTAAATACTGAATTTGTAAAATTGCTTAAGGAGGATCTTCATGCTGATCCTATTGGTTTTTAGTATGTCAGTATTAGTTTTTATAATTATAATAGCTCTTTTCTTTAAGGCGGCGGTAGATCATGATCGTAAGAAGAAAAGGTTTGATTCCATCAAAGGAAGCAATAAGAATATTCTGGATGAAGAGTTGGAAAAACCCTTTGTTGAGAGGGTAATCACGCCAATCCTAACCTCAGCTATTAAGTATCTGTCTAATCTTCTACCCAAAGGAAAAGGAGACAAAGTCCGTAAATTGGAAAAGAGCCTGAAGCTGGCTGGGCTTAATTATTCAGTCAATGATTATAATGCGGCCAGGCTTGTGTTGTCTGGAGTATGTTTCTTAATAGCAGGGGCTGTCGTGCTGATCATTTCTCCAGAAGTCCCTGTGGGGTTTCTGATCTTCATGATAAGCTTCATCCTGTCCTTGTCATTACCGATCTACTTCATTAGGTTCAGGATAAGCAAACGACAAAGTGAAGTAACCAATCAGTTGCCCGACGTTATGGATTTACTAAGCGTTTCCATCGAAGCCGGTTTGGGATTTGATGCAGCCCTGACTAAAATAGGCGAAAAGCTGAACGGTATATTGGTTGATGAATTGAATATGGTGCTTACTGAAATTCAACTAGGTAAACCGCGTCGAATTGCTTTGAGAAATTTGGCTGACCGCTCACCGGTTGAAGAATTAGGTACTTTTATCACTGCCTTGATTCAAGCAGAACAATTAGGATTGCCAATGAAAAATGTTCTAATAACACAGGCCCAGCAATTGCGGCTCAATCGCAGACAGAAGGCGGAAGAAAAGGCGATGAAAGCACCTGTCAAGATGATGCTGCCCCTGGTTGTCTTTGTCCTGCCGGTTTTATTTATAATTATTTTGGGACCTACTGTTTTACAAATGCTTGAGCAGTTCGGCAAGTGATTAATTATATGATTTGATAAATTTAACTGGGGACGGATTATGGAATGAAAATCGCGCGAATACGAAAAAATGGTATCATAATTGCCGATCAAGTGAGCATCGCCGACAGTTTTTTCAAACGTCTGATCGGTCTCCTAAAGCATCAAAGTCTTGCGACCAGTGCAGGAATCCTATTGAGTCCCTGTAAACAGGTACATACGATAGGGATGAATTTCAGCATTGATGTAATTTTTTTGTCAGTTGATGATCAAATTGTCCATATAGAGTATTCAATGCCGCCGGGAAAAATCAGTAAATATGTCCGCAGTGCTGCCCGTGTGTTAGAAGTGCAAGCGGGCCTTGTACTAATACAGGAGTTAAAGCTAGGTGACCAAGTACATATCGAAATTTTGAGAGTTTAGGGGGGGAAAGGGTCATGAACGATAAATTGCAAACCTTGAAACTGAGTAAATTACGCGAAAATTTAACGGAAAAGGAAAAGTCTAAATTTGGAAAAAGAATATTGGGCTATAATCCTCAAGAGGTTGCCGAACACATAAAGGCGATGGATGAAAGGCTTCACCAGGCAGAACTTACTTTTAAGAATGAGCTTGAAGAACATAAAACGAAGAATGCAATGCTTACCTTGGAACGGGATGATTATCTTAAACAATTGAATAATGCATCCACAGCCCTAAATGATCTCCAGAAGAAGTTTAAGGAACTTGAGGAGAATTCTTTATCCCAGGATGATCTAAATATTTATGAGGAAACACTAAAAGAAAATATTGCTTTAAAAACTAAACTTGCTGATAAGTCAAAAGAGGATACTATCTTGACGCAAACGCTTAACCAACTGGAGAAACGGTGTGCTGATTACGAAGAAGAGAAAGCATCGCTGATCGACAGTAATAATAAATTAAAAATGATGGTCAATCAACTTCAGGAAGGAAGCGAAAGCAGAGACGAGGAAGTAAATAGAGAAGATTATGAACGAATTCAATCTGAGTATGAACTCATAATTGAACAGTACGAGGAAGTGTTAACTGAGAAAAACAGCATTCTAGCCCTAAAAAATATGCTCCAGGAGCAAAACAACAGAATTTCAGCAAGCCTGGAGAAGATGTATAAAAAAAACCGAGAACTTTGGGATGCTAACGTGCAGCTTAAATTAAAGATGCAGAAAATTATTTCCGTATTTAACATAAATGCTTATGAAACCAAACAACACCTGAGAAATATTGAGCAAATCCGCGAAAATATAAAAAATATTTTTGAACTGCTGGATTACGAGAAGGCTGATTTCGCGGAACGAATGAACAGTCCCTTACTTGATCTGGAAATGGAGTTGGATTCAGAGGAGAAAATTAGCACGCTTGAGACAAGAGAATGCCAAAGTGTTAGAAAACTAATTGGATAGGATACCCCACAATGGTTCGAGAAAGCATTTTTCCACTTGTCTCCAGCGGCTTTGAGTATGAACTTATAATGTTTTATAAAACGTCGTAAAGACTTTTGCCATGGCCAAGTGGTCTTTTACTCCTCCCAGTTCCCGTATGGAATGCATAGCTAAAATGGGATTTCCAATATCTACAGAACGAATATCCAAATGCGTACTGGAGATTGGACCGATAGTTGATCCTCCTTGCTCATCGGAACGGTTAACGAATTTCTGGAATGATACTCCTGCAAGTTGACAGAGGGTGGTGAACACAGCTGCAGATTCTGCATCAGTGGTGTAATTTTGATTAGCACTTATTTTTAAAACCGGCCCCCTATTGAGGAATGGGCGATTAACGGGATCGTGCTTTTCTCCGGCGTTGGGGTGAATAGCATGGGCCATATCTGCGGATAAAAGAAAAGAATGTGCCAGGGCCTGGAAATATGCTTCCCGGTCTTTTTTTTGGGCTAAAAGGATTCGTTCCAACACATGGGCAAGAAAAGGAGACGCTGCCCCCTGCTTGGAAATGCTGCCGCATTCTTCATGATCAAAACAGGCCAGAACCTGTGTGATCAAGGCTGGCTTTGCCTGAGCAAGAGCCCAAACGCCGGCATGGATCATAGCCAAATTATCTAGCTGTCTGCTGGAGATAAATTCTTGTTGAAGTCCGAGCAAACAACCCTTCTCATATCCATGCAGGAAAAGATCAAAGTCTAAGATGTCTTCCGGCTGACAGGACAAGGTTTCGGCAATATAATTGATTAAGAGACCCTTTTTTTGTAAATCCTCCGTGATTTGGGTCAATAATGGCAACAGGTCTTTCTGTTTGTTTAATTCCAGTCCCTCATTAACCTTCCTGTTCATATGTATCGCCAGATTGGGTATCACAAGTAACGGACGGTAACTACGGAAAAGTTCGATTTGAGGGGTGAAAGGGGATTCTCCGCGCAAAACAATCCGACCGGCTAAAGAGAGTGGGCGATCCAACCAGGTATTGAGAATCGGGCCTCCATAAGTTTCTACATTTAATTTTAGATAATGTCCTTCAGATGGTATTTCAGCCAAGGGTTTGACCCTGAAGCCGGGGCTGTCCGTATGTGCTCCAATCAGGCGAAATCCATGTAAATCCAGCTCTCCCTGGCCGAGAATAAAGGCAATTAAGGACGAATTATTGCGAGTTACAAAATACTTACCTCCTAAGCATAATGACCATTTTGTACCAAGAGATAGTTCTCCAAATCCTTGATGGACTAACAACTTCTTCACACTTTCTACGACATGAAAGGATGATGGGCTGTCATCAATAAAATCAAGCAGTTCCTTGGCAAACTGCTGTTCCTCAGGGGTAATAAAAGAAGTATTCATATTTCTACCTACCTTTCGTATGGTTAATAATTTACGTTATCCTAGATATTATGCAAGATAATACATTCGCTCTCCGGAAACCCATTCCTTTTAAACGTAATACTCTCTTAAAACTTAAAAAGCCATACACAAAAGTTAAATTAGGAAGGGAGTATTCTTATTGATAAATAACTTTGTAAAAATTGCCTGCTCTTGATAATTACTAGTAAACAAAATTTTTGTCCATATCCTAAATTATTATGATATACTTATCGCGTATTGTAATTGGATTATGGAAAGGAACGTGTCTTATGCTGCAAGAATCCAAGCCGGTGAATGCCCCAAAAATCGCAATTGTAACAGACAGTACGAGTGATTTGTCTCCAGAAATGGTTAAAGAATACGGAATCAAGATTATTCCTTTGCACGTTGTATATAAAGATCAAGAATATCTCGATGGGGTAGATATCAGTTCAGAAGAAGTTTATAACAATATGGATATTGAAGTTCCTACAACCTCCTTACCTTCTCCGTCGGAAATTTATAATTTGTTTAACCGGTTAAGAGATGCAAATTTCACACACGTTCTCTCAATGCATATTTCAAGTGGTTTAAGTGCGACCTATGAGACGGTTCGTCAGATTGCCCAAGAGTATAAAGATATGGTCATTGAAGTGTTGGATTCAAAAGCACTTTCCATGGGGTTGGGTTTTCCGGTTCTGGAAGCAGCTCGCAAATTGCGCAAGACAACAGATTTTCAGAGTGTAATAGACGTAGCTAAAGCTGTTTCAAAAAATTTGAAAATCTATTTCGTGCTCTCTACGCTCGAATATCTTAAACGTGGTGGACGTATCGGATATGTTTCAGGCACCATTGGTGAGTTTCTAGATATTAAGCCAATCATTACAATTAATTCTGAAGGAAAATACATAACATCAGCCAAGGTTCGCGGCAGAAAGCAATCTCTCAAAAAGTTATATGATATTTTGACAGAAAACACTCGGGAAGGATTCTATAATGTAGCAGTTGTCCATGGAGGAGCTGAGCAGGAAGCTCGGGACTTGTGGCAGAAAGCAGCAAAGCTTCCTAACATTAAAGATTTATTATTTAACCAGATAGGCCCCGTTATGGGGGTTCATACAGGCCCTGGACTTGTTGGGATCGCTATTTACCCGATAGCTAACAGTTCTGAGACTCCCTCTTCTATAAGCGGGAGATAAGTACTGTACAGCTCCTGGATAACGATTTCTAACCGTCAGGCGGAGTAAGAACTCTACCTGACGCTAAGAACTCTATTAATCCTGTTATTGCAACTCAGTCTTAGATTGGGTTGCTTATTTTTTTAGGGTTTGACACCAGCCAGGTTATTTATGTCCCCCGAATTTATTTTTAACTTTAGCTTATGTGTGGTATACTCACCTAAAAGGGAATATTATCCAAAAGGCATTCATTTTATTTATGTAGTTTTAATGTATGGGAGGGATACAATGTGAGTTTTCAAGAGCGCTATCGCTTATGGTCTGAAAACCCCTACTTTGATGAAGAAACTCGGAAAGAACTGAGACAGATCACCGATCAGCAAGAAATTGAGGATCGCTTTTATATGGATCTGGAATTTGGCACAGGTGGTTTAAGGGGAATAATTGCGGCAGGGACAAATCGGATGAATAAATACGTCATTCGAAAAGCTACTCAGGGGTTGGCTGAATGTGTCTGTGATCATGGACCGGAAGGTATGAAGCGTGGAGTTGTTATTGCCTATGACTCCCGGAAATACTCAGCGGAATTCGCCCTCGAAGCAGCCTTGGTTCTTGCCCGGAACGGAGTAAAGGCCTATCTTTTTGATGCGCTTCGTCCCACTCCGGAACTTTCTTTTGCAGTACGGCAATTGCATGCTCTGGCAGGAATTGTTGTGACGGCTAGTCATAACCCTAAAACATATAATGGCTATAAGGTATACTGGGAGGACGGTGGACAGGTTCCTCCAGTGAAAGCAGACCAAATTCTTGCACGTATTGAAGCACGCGAAAGTTGGCTGGGCATAGAACCGATGCCGTTAGAGATGGCCAAGACCAGAGGTTTAATCCAGATCATAGGCCAGGAAATCGATCAACGCTATATAGCTCGTGTCCTTGAACTTGCTTTGCACCCGGAGCTTGACAGAAAAAAAGGTGGAGAACTTCGGATCATTTATACACCGCTGCACGGAGCTGGAAACATCCTTGTCCGAAGGGCATTGACAGAACTTGGTTTCAGTTCGCTTACCGTTGTACCCGAGCAGGAGCTCCCTGACCCGGAATTTTCAACTGTCTCTTACCCTAATCCAGAAGAGCCGGCAACGTTTGAACTTGCACGGAAATACGGGTCCCAAATGCAAGCCGACCTTCTATTGGCATCTGATCCGGATGCGGATCGTTTAGGCGTAGTTTTACGCGATCCTCATGGGGACTTTACACAGCTCACCGGAAATCAAATAGGGGTTTTGTTAACCTACTATATCTTATCTCAAAAAAAGGCCTTAGGAATCCTTCCGGAAAACGCAACGATTATAAAAACAGTTGCCTCAACCGATTTGGCGGATGAGGTTGCCCGATATTTTAATGTACGCATAGAAAATGTATTGACGGGGTTTAAATTCATTGCCGAAAAGGAAAAAGAGATGGAAGAAGGAGGATGGGGAACCTTCCAATTTGGTTTCGAGGAAAGTTATGGATATCTTGCCGGAGATTTTGTCCGGGATAAAGATGCAGTTATTGCCTCTGTCCTGTTGGCTGAAGCGGCCCTCTATTATCAACAGGTTGAAGGACGTAACCTCTTTGAGGTCCTGGAGAGTATTTATAAACAGTTTGGATATTACGTTGATGACCAGGAGTCCCTTGTTTTAGAGGGCATTCAAGGAAAAGAAGTGATGTCAAAGATTATGGATTCATTTCGTCAGGAAGAAATTAATGAACTGGGCGGAAAGAATATTGAAAACGTCGATGATTATGAACAACGTATTGGTAAAGATCTAATGTCAGGACGAACATATCCACTCACGCTTCCCCGTTCAAATGTTTTGCGATTTTCTTTAAGTGGCGGAGGATTCGTTATGTTACGCCCCTCTGGAACTGAACCTAAAATAAAATTTTACTTTTCAGTAAAGTCAGTCACTCTCTCAGAGGCAAAGGATGCTCTTTACAAGATAAAAGCTGATGTTATGAATCGAATAGCGCGAATACGCTCTGTCTAACTAGAAATCGAGCACCGCATGGTATCCGGACCCTGAAACTTTGCTTAAAGGTTTTAGGGTCTTTTTATGTCTTTTTTAGGATTAGTTTAATATAAAGTCAGTTATTCTTAAGCTGCAAATTTTAAAACCCTATGGTTTAAAAAAATGTCTGACCTTCCTTGACCTTCGCGCTAAAAGGGAATATAATCTATATATCAAGGAAAAAATACTCCAATATATACCAAACTAAGTGTTCAATTGAAAGAGGTTAAACGATCAACTAAAAATTAAATAAATGTTTGAGAAAATGGGGTGAACATATGGAATTTAAAGATTATTATGCCAGTTTGGGTGTTTCCCCAGACGCGGATGACAAAACGATAAAAAAAGCTTATCAGAAGTTAGCAAAGAAATACCACCCTGATGTTAATCCGGGTGACAAAGCGGCTGAAGAAAAATTCAAGGAAGCTACGGAAGCCTATCAAGCAATCAGTGATCCTGAGAAACGACGTAAATATGATGAACTGCGGCAGGACTATCAACAATGGAAGAGCCGCGGTGGACGTGGTGACTACAACTGGGACCGTTGGCAGTATAATCCCGGGGGAAGAGGCGGCAGAACTCAGACTTACACCATGTCCCCGGAAGAATTTGCCGAAATGTTCGGAGGAACTGAAAGATCTGCCGGCTTTGGTGGTTTTGGCGGTTTTGGTGCCGAGGGATTTTCTGATTTCTTCTCTACCCTTTTTGGCGGGGGAGGTGGGCCAGGCCATGGGTTCAACTACGATCCTACTGTCGGACGTGCCCGCGCCGGTCAGGACCACGAAACCGATGTTCAAGTAACCCTTGAAGAAGTATATCATGGAACGACACGCCTCATCCACATTGGGGAAAAACAAATTAAAGCCAAAATTCCCAAAGGGGTACGCACCGGTTCCAAGGTACGGCTTGCAGGCCAAGGCGGTCCTGGAATTGCGGGCGGAACGAAGGGTGATCTCTATTTAAACATCACTGTAAGTCCACATGCGCGCTTTGTCCGCGATGGAGATGACTTGAGAGCAGAATTAACGGTTGACTTCTACAAGGCTATTTTAGGTGGAGAAGTTAGTGTCCAAACTTTTAGTGGAGAAGTCCTGCTCAAGATTCCAGCCCTTTCTCAGAGTGGCAAAAAATTTCGCTTAAAAGGAAAAGGAATGCCAAATTTAGAAAATCCTCTTCGACATGGGGATCTCTTTTTAGAATTAGCCATTGTTTTACCGGAAAACCTGACCAAGCAAGAGATTGCGACCTTAAGCGATCTGGCAGCAAAAAGAAAATAGCATAGTAATGTCGACAAAACTAGCTTAAAAGGAGGGAGATAATATGTCTTTTGATACCAACAGATTTACCCAAAAATCACAGGAAGCAATTATTAATGCTCAAAATGTGGCGGAACGTAATGGAAACAGTCAAGTAGAGCCGGAACATCTTTTGCTCGCCCTTTTGGAGCAAGGGGATGGCGTCGTTCCGCAAGTATTAAGTAAATTAAATTTAGCAGCCGGCGTACTGATCAAAACTCTGCGTCAAGAAATCAATCGCTTGCCGCGTATGAGCGGCGCAAACGTGCAGCTTAGTATTTCACCCCGTTTACGGCAGGTTTTGGTATCTGCCCATGATGAAATGTCTACCTTTGGCGATGAGTACGTTAGCACAGAACATTTACTGCTGGCGATTTTTGAAAAGGCAGGCGGATCTGCTGAACAAATTTTGCTGCAAGCGGGATTAACCCGCGAAAAACTGCTTCTTGCCCTGCGTGAAGTCCGGGGAACTCAACGCGTGACCAGCCAAAATCCCGAAGGGACATATGCAGCATTAGAACAGTATGGTTTTAATTTAGTGGAGCAGGCAAAGCGCGGCCGTCTTGACCCGGTAATTGGACGGGACGAGGAAATCCGTCGTGTCATTCAAACTTTATCCCGCCGTACAAAAAATAATCCTGTTCTTATCGGGGAACCAGGGGTTGGTAAAACAGCGATCGTCGAAGGATTGGCACAACGGATTGTACGGGGAGATGTTCCGGAGGCAATTAAAAATAAACAAGTTATTTCCCTTGATATGGGAAGCCTAATTGCCGGAGCCAAGTACCGGGGTGAGTTCGAAGAACGCTTGAAAGCGGTGCTCAAAGAAATTCAAGCACGCGAAGATGTCATTTTGTTTATCGACGAATTGCATACCGTTGTAGGTGCTGGGGCTGCTGAAGGGGCAATGGATGCTGGCAATATGCTCAAACCGATGCTGGCGCGTGGGGAACTGAGAATGCTCGGAGCGACAACACTGGCAGAGTATCGTAAGCACATTGAAAAAGATGCTGCCCTTGAACGCCGTTTCCAACCGGTCGTGGTAGACGCGCCTAGTGTAGAAGATACTATCTCGATCCTGCGCGGTCTCAAAGAACGCTATGAAACACACCATGGCGTGCGCATTACAGATGGAGCGATCATTGCTGCTGCCGTCCTATCTGATCGCTATATCACCGAACGTTTCCTGCCGGATAAAGCGATTGACCTGATTGATGAAGCTGCAGCGCGTATGCGAATGGAAATTACCAGTGATCCTTACGAATTAGATCAAATCAAACGCCGTATAATGCAGCTGGAAATTGAACGGGAAGCCTTAAGGAAGGAAACAGATGAAGCCAGTAAGGAACGCTTAACCAAGATCGAAGAAGAATTGACCAATCTCAAAGAAGAACGTTCTGCCCTGGATGCGCAATTGCAAAATGAACGCGAAATTCTGACGAAGATTCAAGAACTTAAAGAAGAAGTAGATCGTTCACGTACTTTAATGGAGCAAGCCCAGCAGCAATTGGATTATAATAGGGCCGCCGAACTTCAGTATGGTATCATCCCTAATTTAGAAAAGCAGCTAAAAAGCTTGGAGCAAAAACTCCAAACTGATAATAACGCTTTATTGAAACAAGAAGTGGTTGAACAGGATATCGCCGAAATCGTAGCCGCTTGGACCCATGTTCCCGTTTCCAAACTAATGGAGGGCGAAATGGCAAAGCTCATCCACATGGAAGAGCGCATTCATCAACGGGTAGTCGGGCAGGAAGAAGCAGTACAAGCCGTAGCCGATGCCGTACGAAGGGCACGTGCCGGATTGCAGGACCCCAATCGTCCTTTAGGTTCTTTCCTCTTTCTGGGACCGACGGGTGTCGGAAAGACAGAGTTGGCCAGAGCACTGGCGGAGTTTCTCTTTGATGATGAACAAGCTATGGTGCGCATTGATATGTCGGAGTATATGGAGAAACACACGGTGTCCCGCTTGATCGGAGCACCTCCTGGATATGTAGGTTATGAAGAAGGGGGACAACTGACAGAAGCTATTCGCCGTAAACCATATAGTGTTATTCTGTTTGATGAAGTCGAGAAAGCGCATGGTGACGTAACAAATGTACTCCTTCAACTCCTGGATGATGGTCGCTTGACCGATGGTCAAGGACGCATCGTGAATTTTAAAAATACGGTCGTCATCTTAACCAGTAATATTGCCAGCCCGTCTATTCAAAAATTAACCCAACGTAAAGCATCCCTGGAAGAACTCCGTACCAGTATTAACGCAGAATTACGGCAACACTTTCGCCCGGAATTCCTTAACCGCCTCGATGAAGTGATTATCTTCCACCCGCTTGGGCGTGAGCATATCGGAAAAATTATCGAAATCCAACTTGGACTATTACGCCGCCGCTTGAGCGAACGTAAAATCACCTTGGAATTAACGGATAAGGTACTCGAACAGATTGCCAACGAGGGGTATGATCCGATTTATGGAGCAAGGCCACTGAAACGTGTGATTCAACAACGTCTCCAAAATCCTTTGGCCCTTAAGCTCCTGCAAGGAGAAATTAGGGAAGGACAACAGCTTCTTTTGGATTTCGATGCCGCGGGTGAGTTAGTGATCCATTCTCAAAAAGACAAGACAGATTCTATTGTCACAAATTTATAGGGATTCATATAAAAGAGAAAGAGAGGCGGACTGCACTCCAGTCTCTCTTTTTCGTTTGCAACTTGTCTAAGAGTCAAGACTAAATGTATAATGTAGACGAGTTGCTAGAAAGTGAGTGAAAACACGTGTCCACAAATAGACCGGTTGATCAGTCAATTTGGCAAGGGCAAGAAGGGGAAGGACGTTGTCAAATTACATTAATGCTCACGGATACCGGAAATGGATTTCATGGGCTTCTGACGGGCGGAGAAAAACCGCATGTTGGCGGAGTAGTCCTCGCTCTTCCCCGTCCAAGCCTTAGCGGGGAGGGGTGGAGTAGCGATGTCTACATTATGCCGGTTCCGGGGCATAAAGACGTTGATCTTGCCAAAAAGGCCGCCGACATTTTAGCCCGTGAACTTCGGTTACCTGTGTCCATCACTGCTGGAATTCACTCTGATAACCTCTGTTCTCAGGAATTGAGTAAAATCTATGAACATTGCGAGATTCTGATTTCGAGTGCTCTGGCCTTATTTAAAAATAAGACAGACAGGCAATAGAATGAATTTTTGAGGTGTACAATGCATGCTAATTTACGTAACTTTATAGATACTCTCCGAAGGGAGAAAGAGATTACTGAGATTGACGTAATTGTTGATCCATATTTAGAGTTGGCGGAAATTCATCGACGAGTTATCGAGGAAGAAGGTCCTGCTCTTTTGTTCAAGCGAGTTAAAGGAAGCGATTTTCCTGTTGTCACTAATTTATTTGGAACACGTCGGCGAGTTGACCTTGCTGTCGGACCAAAGCCGGAAGAAACGGTACAGCGTGCGGTTTCTGCCTTAAATCGTTTGCTTCCGCCCAAACCTTCTGTACTTTGGCAGGAAAGGGATTGGCTACTCTCTTTAACAAAAATTGGATTTAAATATGTTCAGAAAAAATATGCCCCTGTCCTTGAGATCCAGGAACGATCCGTGGATTTAACCCGACTCCCGGTACTCACAAGTTGGCCGGAAGATGGTGGCCCCTTTATTACGCTGCCTTTGGTTTATACAGAACATCCAGTGACCGGTGAGCCTAATTTGGGAATGTATCGTATCCAAATCCATAGCCCAAACCAGACCGGTATGCACTGGCAAATTCATAAAGGTGGGGGATTTCACTATTATGAAGCAGAACAATTAGGACAGGCTCTCCCTACGACTTTATTCCTGGGTGGTCCGCCTGCCTTGATTCTTTCCGCTATTGCTCCTCTCCCGGAAATGCTGTCTGAGCTTATATTAACATCCTTTTTGATGGGGGAGAAACTTTCGCGAGTTACAGTCCCTAATCATCCCCATGCTCTTATTGCTGAAGCAGAATTTGCCATTTGTGGAACTGTACCAGTAAAAGTTCGCAAGCCGGAAGGGCCCTTTGGAGATCATTATGGCTATTATTCGTTAACTCATGATTTTCCGGTTTTTAATGTACAGACTCTATACCACCGCCGGGATGCGATCTATCCGGCAACGATTGTCGGAAAACCACGGCAGGAAGATTATTTTATTGGTGAATATTTACAGTCTTTGTTGTCTCCCATGTTTCCGGTTGTCATGCCTGGAGTCAAAGCACTCTGGACGTATGCTGAAACCGGCTTTCACGCTCTGGCAGCGGCTGTCGTACGTGAAAGTTATCATCGTGAAGCTCTGGATAACGCTTTTCGCATCCTTGGTGAGGGACAACTAACCTTAACCAAGTTCTTAATTTTAACAGATGTTCGTCTTAACTTACAAGATTTTAAGACACTCTTAGAGACTGTTCTGATGCGCTTTGAACCGGAATCAGACCTTTTAATCTTACCGGAAACATCGATGGATACTCTGGACTATACCGGACGACATATAAATCATGGAAGCAAGGCCATTATGCTCGGACTAGGAATTCCCAAACGAGAACTTCCCCGTTATATAGAAGGGGGAAATCTTCCCGGAATTAAAGGGATAAAACCTTTCTGTGCAGGGTGTTTGTTATTGGAGGCTTCCGTGTTTAATAAGTACCCTGAGCTTGCAAGTGATCTATTACCGCATCTTCAATTTGAGCCGTTCAAGAATTGGCCATTAATGATTTTAGTTGATGATCTGGACCTTGCATTAAAACCCAACGGTTTTCTTTGGCAAATTTTTACCCGCTTTAACCCCGCAGATGATATCTATGCGACAACAGATATCCATAAACACCGGCTTGTATATCATGGTCCGATCCTAATTGATGCCAGGATGAAACCTGGCTATCCCGGAGAAGTAATTCCTGACGAGACAACTGTGAACTTAGTTAATCAACGCTGGAAAGAATATCAATTGTAAATAATCATTTTTTGTATATGCCTGACTAATTTGTGATTAAGGATTTTACTTTTTATTTTCTTAAATGCCATTAGATCTGGTACTGATGATTGAAAATTTGAAGACCGTGAATAATTTACGGTCTTTTTACACATCCTGAAACTGTTAATGAGTAGTATCAAAAAGGAGGGATTTATAATGCAGCTAAATGATATGGAAAAGAAAAAAATCCTGGACCAAGGCATGTTAACCCGAAGTATTATTGAAACCCAGACTGCAATGAAAAAATGCCAAATGTACACTGAAATGGCTCAAGACCCTAATGTAAAAGGATTTTTTAAAGAACAAGTCAAGGGTTTAGAAGATGTAATGTCGTATTTTAACAAGGGAATGACCGAATTACAATAGAAAGGGGCTTTATAAATGAGTCAATTTACAGACTTGGATATGCTTTATGACTATGAAAAAGACATAGCCACTGCAACAATGGGCTACATGACACTGGCAACCCGTGCTCATCATGCGGATCTAAGAAATATTTACTTACGCTTAGCCAACGAATGTACAAATGCTCATAGTAAGATCAGCAAGTTGATTACTCAATGCGGTGGAGTTGCATAAATAAATATTATTCACACCAAGTCCTCAGACGATGGTATTAATTGGTTATACTTTTTTTAAAAACCCATATAAAGACATAAAAAGAACCGGGAACTAATGTTCTCGGTTCTTTAATTCCACCATCCTGAGACCATACCGTTTTCAATTTGGTTAAAGTTAACGATTGAAGACTCATTAATTCGAAAGAATTGTTGAGCAAAACAAACAATTCCCTTTT
>JBMNTM010000005.1:0-25711 GCA_050945735.1 Desulfosporosinus sp. | reverse complement strand
AATCCACGGCGGAGCAGAATAACAAGCCAATATTACCGGAATCTCACCGATTAGAACCCCAAGTAGGATTCGGCCCGGTCGGACAGGGAGGCGAATAAGTTGGCTAGTTAGAGTGAGAAGAAGAGCATCCATACCCCCATTGATGAGAATATCCAAATCAAGATAAGTCCCTGCAACGCCCATCCGGTGCACCCTTTCCATACTCTTCTGCTAAAATTATATCTGATAACAGCAGTAAAACCTGTCGTTTTCCCGTGGAACAAAATGGGATTATTTACAATAACTAATACAAGTAGAGTACGGATTCTTCAAGGTTTCATATATGTCGACAGAATGTTCCGATTTTGAAAGTGGATACAGAGCGTTTTAGGAAAATAAAAACCTGTCTAAAATAGACTATCGGTCTATAAAGACAGGTATTATCAGTATTAAAAAAATATGCGACTTTTTATAATTTTTTTAAAATAATTTTTTTAAAAGACATCCACTAATTGAGGTGGATGTCTTTTCAACATAGCTTGAACAAATACATATCTAGTTCTATGTTCACTTTGCGGATAAATCTCGATCAGCAATTATCCCCGATAAATCCACTAAAAACATTATCTCCGACGCCTTAGAAACTCCGGAATATCAACATCTCCTTCTTTCGATACAGATTTAAAAATATTTTCCCGGACTTTACTAGGTGTATCTCCGCTGCCAGACCAATTTTGATCAAATCCAGTGGCAATAACTGTAACTACTATTTCTTCCTTCAAGTTTTCATCAATAACCGCACCAAAAATAATATTTGCTTCCGGGTCTGCAGCTTCCGAAATTATCCCCGCGGCTTCATTTACTTCAAAGAGGGTTAAATTACTACCACCGGTAATATTAAGCAGGACTCCTTTAGCTCCTTCAATTGAAGTTTCCAACAGCGGACTGGAAATTGCTTTACGTGCTGCATCTGCGGCACGGTTTTCTCCAGTTGCCTGACCAATACTCATTAGGGCAGAACCCGTATTGGACATGATCGTCTTAACATCAGCAAAATCCAGATTTATCAGACCTGGAACCGCAATTAAATCTGAAATCCCTTGTACCCCTTGGCGCAGAATATCATCCGCAATGCTAAAAGCCTGATTGATCGTAGTGTGCTTATCGATTACCTGTAACAAGCGATCATTCGGGATAGTGATTAGCGTATCCACTTTGCTCTTAAGTTCGGCAATTCCTTTTTCTGCCTGTACAGCACGTTTACGGCCCTCAAATGTAAAGGGACGAGTAACTACGCCTACTGTCAGTGCTCCCATTTCCTTGGCCACTTCCGCTACGATAGGTGCTCCGCCGGTACCTGTTCCGCCTCCCATCCCTGCAGTAACGAAAACCATATCTGCTCCCTTTAACACCTTAGAAAGTTCTTCGCGGCTTTCTTCTGCTGCTTTAGCCCCAATTTCTGGATTTGCTCCTGCCCCAAGTCCTTTGGTTAACTTTATCCCTATTTGCACTTTTTGACTTGCATGGGAGAGTTGTAACGCCTGCGAGTCAGTGTTTACTGAAACAAATTCTACCCCTTGTAAACCGGCGGTAATCATACGATTAACCGCATTATTTCCACCACCACCGACTCCAACAACTTTAATCTCTGCAAATTGGTTTATTTCCGTATCAAATTCTAGCATCTAGGCTTTAACCCCCCTCGCTTAATTCTGGTTGCTATACCTTTAAAATTAAACAGGTTATAATAAAAGTTCATCTGAGTCGTTCAAAACACTCGTTTGTATTCACTAGAAATACTAAAAACAGAAATACTAAAAACCTGCCAATTAATACATGCGGTAATTTTTCTATACGGTATTTTAGTTCTATTTTACAAACTATTTAGACGCTCCATAAATGATTCGCTATGTTTATGTCTTATCCCTTTTTTTTAACTTAGAAATTTAATACAAATTAGAATTTATGTAGTCTAATTACTTTTTAATTAGATGACGCCGAATACTTCCTAAATTATCAAATAGCCGCACACCAAATGCTACAACTGCAGCCAAATAGAGATCCACTCCAATACGATCTCCAAGGTAGGCGAGAAAAGCTGCAAGAAGCATGTTACTAAAAAACCCAGTCAAAAACACAGCACTATCGAAATGCTCTTCCTGTGCAGAACGTATCCCTCCTAAAACAGAATCAAGCGCTGCCAATATTCCGACGGATAGGTATTTAGCATATTCAATTGGGACTGCAATCGGACTGACAAACCCAATAGCTAATCCCAAAACTAAGCCTAATAGCGGTAACCACATTTGCCTTCTTCCTCCTGAGCTAGCGGCCTATCACAGGTTTTGCCGCTGTAAAATCAATATATCGTACCCCTTGTTGAAAAGACTTATACTCATCAGTACTTACAAGTTGGAAAAGCGCATTTAACTTTGGTTTCCAGTCGTAAGCTTGTCCTAAACGGACTTCTACTCCTTCGTTTAGGAATATAGTCATATTTTGATTAGGATCTACATTTAGTTCCCCAATCTGGAAGAGTAATTCTGGTGGGGCTTGTCCCAGCATATTCAATGCTGCAGTAAGAGATGGGTTTGCCAAGTTCTGACCTGGCCCCACAGTATCCTTAAGATTGATTCCTGTAATCACTGGATAATCATTTCTGGGCCAACCCTCTAAACGACGCAAAAAAGTCCCCTGGGCATCCACCTCCAGAACCCCCTTTGGTACAACAACTAAGGCAAAAGGTTTACGTTCAGTTACTATAATCACCAAGGTATGAGGAAGCTTCCGCTGAAACTGAACGCTTTGAACAAGTGGATGTAATGTAATCTTATGTTTAAGGGCCTCTTGATTAAATAAAAACAGGTTCTGACCGTGAACCCCACTGGCTAATTTTATGATTTCACTTTCCGGACTCAATGTAAGTCCCTGTACCGAAATATGTTGTACTGAAAAAACACTGGACCGATAGAATAGAGCCAAACCTAAAGAAAACATGATCGTCAAAACGGTAATATAAAGAAAGGACGAATTATTTTTTTTGCGCGGCATTACGTAATTCCTCCTTATCCCAGTATATCGAATACATTTCTATTCTGCCATGCTTTTTTAGATATCTTTTCTGATATTATATGCCATAATTCGTGGTCCATTTTCTTTACGCGAAAAAATACGAGGAGCGATGTCGAATTTGGTAAATTCGAATTATGCGAAAGCAAAGTACAAATTGTACTCTGAACCATAAGTCATTTGCAACATTTAAAACTTTGCTCGTCTTTGATTCGTGCAGCGTGCATCGCACCTTGATGTTCGCGCCTTGTGTATCGTCTAGCTACCAATTCTTTGAATTTTTGCTCCCAATTGGCGATATTTAGCTTCTAAATCTTCGTATCCCCGATCAATGTAGTCAACTTTTTCCAGTACGGTTACCTCATCTGCTGCTAAGGCTGCAAGGAAAAGTGCTGCCCCGGCCCGAAGGTCTGTCGCTTCTACAAAAGCCCCTTCAAGCATCTCTACCCCACGAATAACGGACGTCCTTCCCTCCACCGTAATTTGCGCTCCCATCCGGCATAACTCATCAACATGCTGAAAGCGGTTTTCAAAGATTGTTTCCGTTATGATGCTCGTTCCTTCAGCGCACGTGAGCATAGCCATAAACTGTGGCTGCATATCTGTCGGAAATCCTGGATACGGCATTGTTTTAAGGTCCACACCACGAATTCTTCCCCGTTGTTGAACACGAACCGAATCATCAAATATGGTTACCGTCGCTCCTGCCTGACGTATTTTGGCAATAACCGGTTCCAAGTGTTCCGGTACTACATTCTCAACCACAATATCCCCTTCAGTCATAACTGCCGCAACCATGTGTGTACCAGCCTCTATACGATCCGGTATGACTGTATGTTCTACCGGATGGAGCTTTTTTACCCCATCAATGCGAAGTACACCCATGCCGGCACCACGCACTTTTGCACCCATCTTATTTAAAAAATTTTGCAAATCCACTATTTCCGGTTCGCGCGCCGCATTGCGAAGCACGGTAATTCCTTCTGCTAAGACAGCTGCCATCATAATATTTTCTGTAGCCCCTACACTCGGAACATCCAAGTAAATATCCGCTGCCTGCAAATGATCAGTCCAAGCTTCAATATAGCCATGTTTTTCTTTTATTTTAACCCCGAGCTGCTGCAGTCCCTTAATGTGTTGATCCATCGGGCGGGAGCCAATTGCGCACCCGCCGGGTCTGGATATCCTTACTCGTCCCCGCCGGGCTAATAATGGACCTAAAATTAGATTAGAAGCGCGCATTTGCCGCATAAGCCCTTCATCAACCTCATAGGACTCCAGCCCTCCGGCGTTTATATGCACCGCCTTATTTTGGCGTACAACTTTACAGCCGAGATGCTTAAGCACATCGATCATATGTCTGATATCGGCCAACTCCGGTATTTCCAACAAGGTGGATGTCCCTTCAGCTAATAAGGTGGCAGCCATTAAGGGAAGTGAAGAGTTCTTCGCCCCGCTGACTCGGATTCTTCCTTCTAAGTGCTGTTTTCCTGTAATAACATAACGATCCAGCTCCATGATCCTACCCCCTTTTCGATGTTCGAGGTCCGATGTTCGAAGTCCGATTTGTGGATTGTGAAATGCAATTCTCTAAAAGCGAAATGTGTATTAAGCCCAGGAAAATAATCGTTCTGCAAACTTTATTCTCCTTTTATTGTTGCATCATGCTTTATGCTGCGTTAAGTTTACTATTTCCGTTTGTAATGTAATCCCAAATTTTGACTGTACATCTCTCTGGATTTTCTCTATCAAAGCGAGCACATCTTTTGCCTTGGCGTTACCCGTATTCACTATAAAGTTCGCATGTTTAGCAGAAACCTGAGCCCCACCGATGCTTACCCCTTTCCAACCGGCAGCTTCAATCAAGCGTCCGGCTGAGTCACCTTGCGGATTCTTAAAAACACTACCGGCACTTGGTTTATCAAGCGGTTGATTGTGTACTCTACTCGTTAAGTACTCTTTCATGTTCTGCAAAATCTCTTTACGATTTCCCGGTGAAAACAAAAGTTCGGCTTCCAACACCCATGCACGGCCGCGCAAGGAACAAAAACGATAGGCAAAATCAAGGACAGCTTTTTCTACCTTTTTAATCGTACCATCTTCCCAAATAACGGTAACATTCCGGATCTGAGAAGCCATTGTTCCGCCATGAGCACCGGCATTCATAATGACTGCACCACCGACGGTTCCGGGAATTCCCCGTGCAAATTCCAGGCCGCTTAAGCCACGCTCCCCTGCTTGCTGGGCTAAACGAGCTAATTTGTACCCTGCTTCAACCTTAACAGTGTAATTACCCCATTCGATCGCACGAAGAGATGTGGTCACCAACGTAACTCCGGGAAGCCCTTCATCCGGCAACAATAAATTTGAGCCCTGCCCAATTAACCAAACCGGAACTCCTGCTTCCCGGGCACGCTGCCACACTGTCGCCAAATCTTCCTTTGTTTGGGGCCAATACACAAACTCAGCAGGTCCACCGATTTTCCAGGTGGTCAATTTATGCAACGGGTAATTCTTCTCCACACGGCCTAGCATTCCATCCAAGATCATTAAAGTTCCACCTCAAATTATCGGTTATTTTTATCGGCCAAATAGAGCTAAGGGCCAATCGTATATCCAGCCAGGATACTCCCAGATCTATACATAAAGCTATTGTTTTAGCAGCTATTTGCTCTTCCATTGGTTCCGGCCATCTTGGAATTTGGCCAACAAATTTTGAACAATCCTGCGCTTGATAAAAATCGAGTGTATTTTCGCGGACTACCCAAGTTGTTGCCCAAGGCTTAGTGATCGCTGCGCATGGTCCAAATTCCGTGGCCTGAGCCGCGTTTATGGCATTACTTGCCTCGCAAGAGCCCAGCAGCCAAGACTCTGGTATTACCCAATGGATACCTTGTTTTCGATCGCATCTCCATTCCCCGTCCGTCGTCGGCCATAGGGTGGTCGGTTCGAACCCGGCCTCATCTAAAATATGTCCTATTAAGGGACGTCCTTTCATGAAAACCGTCGGTTCAGAAACCCTTATAATTACTTCATCCACCAGGATATTATGTATTAACGACTCAATTGATTGAATGTTTAAACCTTCGGCGTGTCCCTTTTCCTGCCAAATGTTATTTTCTGTCCCCTCAGAACAAAATACTAAGTCAGTTACCGGACCTGACACCCCAGACGTGGCTTTGGGGTCAAAAGGCTTCTCCCACCATTTTTCCATAATTTCTTCATTTAAATCCTCTGTCTCGCAAAACTCAAGCCGGCATGCTTGCAAAACGGCACGCACTCCAGCAATTCCGGGAGCCTCAGAAGAGTTTACCAGTTGTATCATTCTCTTTGGCCACACCGCACTCACTCCTTTCATTTGTTACTGCCATATGCTATGCAATGGAGTGAAAAGGTGTGAACGTTCGCGCCGATTAATGCCAAGCAGTAGACACACAAAGATTAACGATCTTATCTAAAGCCTGGGGCTGGGCCAAATTTTTGGCAGCAGCTCCCATTTTAGCAAGTAGTGAGGGTTGAGAGATCAGCCTCTCCACTTCTTTCCACAACCTTTGACCATCTAATTCAGCATCCAAAATAATTTGTGCGGCTCCTGCTTGAACCAGTGCCAAAGCATTGTGTTCCTGATGATTCTCCGCCGCATAGGGGTAGGGAATTAATATACTGGGAATACCTGCAACCATCAACTCAGCCAAGGAAGCTGCCCCGGCACGGCCAATATATAGGTCGGCGCAGGCTAAAGCCTCCGGCATGTCTTTCAGATACTCCAGAATGAGCCACCCTGGCCGTTGCCAGGAAATTGACCTCTTGTTTAACTCTTCAACAGTTTCCTCATAAGTAGCTTTTCCGGTTGCCCAGATTACCTGAATATCCGCGTGCCGGGCAAGATGTGCTAAGACTCCAATCATTGCCTGATTTAATGTTCGAGCACCTCTGCTCCCACCTGTTACCAGCAAGGTCAAACGATCCGCACGTAACTTAAAATGCTTTGCCCCTGCCTTTTTGGACACCTGTCCAATTTCCGGACGAACCGGGAGTCCCACAAATTCTAATTTATTCTTAACGCCAAAGCACTTCATACTTTCAGGAAAGGTCACCATAACACGACGAACAAACCGGGCTAAAATCCGATTGGTAATCCCAGGCAAGGCATTCTGTTCATGAAGCAAAGTAGGAATATTAAAAAGGGCAGCCGTCAAAACAACCGGGCCTGATACATAACCCCCTGTTCCTACCACAAGATCGGGATGAAACTGACGCAGGAGATTCTTCGTCTCCCAAAGGGCCTTAAAACTTTTGCCGATGGCTTTTAGCATATCCAGATTTAATCTGCGCGGCAGTCCCTTTCCGGAAATCCCCGCAAACTTAATGCCGACCTCCGGTACCAAACGCGCTTCCATTCCATCCCGGATTCCCACATAGAGAATCTCCGTCTTGGGATCATGCGCCAATAACCCTTTAGCAATGGCTAACGCCGGATAAATATGCCCACCTGTTCCACCACCAGTTAACATTACACGCATTATGTCACACCTTCCTCCACTTCCGGGACTCCACACTTTATAAACGGAAGTCCCTTCCCTCCTTCTGTGGGGAGTTCCGCTGTTCAGCTTCGGCTGAACATGTTTACTATCTGATCCCTCTGGAAATATTTAACAGGACGCCAACTCCCAGCATCGTGAAGATAAGCGATGTACCGCCATAACTTATAAACGGTAAGGTAATCCCGGTGACCGGCAATACCCCGCTGACAACACCCATATTAATCATCGCCTGTATAGATACCATCGCGGTTAAACCAACAGCCAGAAAACCTAAAAATGCATTCGGTGCCCGCATTGCCACCCGAAAGCCGCGCCAAACGAAGAGGAAAAATAATAGCACTACCAAAGACGCACCAATAAAGCCAAGTTCCTCACCGATCATGGCAAAGATGAAATCAGTATGGTTTTCCGGCAAATAAAGAAACTTTTGTCGACTTTGCCCTAAACCCAAACCAAATAAGCCACCTGGGCCCAATGCTAACAGTGCTTGAATCGTCTGATAACCATTCCCTAAGGGGTCTGCCCAGGGATCCAAAAAAGCTAAGATGCGCCGCATTCGGTAAGGAGCTGCTGCAATAGCTGCAACGACTAAGCCAAGCCCCGTACTTACTAAGGCAAGAATATGTCCTACCCTCGCTCCTGCAGCGATTAACATAAAAAATGTTGTTGCCGCTATCACAAGAGTCGTACCAAGATCCGGTTGCAGCATAACAAGCCCTACAATCATGGCCAGCAAACCTAGAATTGGCATAACCCCTTTGTGAAAGGATTGAATCTTATGGGGATCGAGTGCCAGTACATGGGCGATCACCAATACCATAGCGAGCTTAATTACTTCAGACGGCTGAATGGACAGCGGCCCCAGCCCAATCCAACGGTAAGCGCCATTTACTTCGCGCCCAATTCCCGGAATTTTTACTGCAATCAGTAAGGCTATGGCAATTAAGAGGGCAGGCTTAGCAAATCTGCGCAACATTTGCAGATCTACCCTCATGCTTAAGATCATAGCTGCCAGTCCCATTATGGCCCATATTATCTCCAGCTTGAGAAAGTGATAAGGGTCATCAAACTGTATATACCCTCTAACTGCACTTGAACTATACACCATAATGAAGCCTATCCCTAACAGAGCAAAAGTCGCTCCCAGCAAAACAAAATCCGGTTGATGCCTCCGCATTAATAGTTCCCCCTTTAAGGTTGAATGGGTTTCCTATAATGCCTACGCACTAACTCCTTAAACAATTCCCCTCTTTCTTCATAACTTTTAAACATATCCCAACTTGTACAAGCAGGGGATAATAAGACTACATCCCCGAGTTGTGCTTCCGCTATTGCCTTTTCTACGCCTTCCTCAAAAGTGGCAGCCCTTATCAACCTCTGTATACCAATATCCCGCGCTGCCTGTTCCATCTCATCAGCTGCTGAACCCAATAATACCAGGCTTTTGACCTTGGCCTGAACAACTTTCATAAAATCATGAAAATCCAGCCCCTTATTTTTCCCCCCTGCAATGAGCACCAAAGGTTCCTCAAATGCTAATAAAGCCTTGGTGGCGGCATCTGTATTAGTCGCTTTAGAATCATTCACAAATAAGATTCCGTCAAACATTCCGACAATTTCTTCGCGGTGCTCTACCCCTTTGAATTGAGCAAGTCCTTCGGCAATCTCAGTCCAAGAAAGGCCTAACTCACTCGCTGCCGCTGCAGCCGCCATGACATTTTCCAAATTATGGGCACCGCGCAGATGAAGATTCTGACGGGCAATAATGGGAATGATCTTCTCTTTTTCCGAATAAACAATCTGATCTTGAAATAGGCTAATCCCTTTCGGCAAAAAAGATGTTGGGCTAAAATAAATTACACGACTCTTGAGATTGGCGCCTAATCTCCGGATTAATGGATCATCCCAATTCAGTATCGCCAAATCTTTAGCTGTTTGATTCTCAAAAATACGCGCTTTAACCCTAAGATACTCTTCCAATGTACCATGTCTGTCCAAATGATCCGGAGTGAGGTTCAGCAAAACTGCAACATGGACATGAAAATTATCAATAAACTCAAGTTGAAAACTGGAAAGTTCAGCAACTACAATGCTATCCTCTCCTAATCCGTTCACTTGGCCACTTAAAGCCACGCCAATATTGCCCGCAACAACCGTAGGGCGACCGCTTCGCTTTACTAATTCACCGATCAAAGACGTGGTCGTAGTTTTCCCATTGGTACCTGTTATACCAACACATAAAGCAGGGCAATCATGCATAGCAAGTTCGATTTCACTCCACACAGATATGTTTTGGGAAAGCCCTTCCTGAACTAAAGAAAGCTTAGGTGATACCCCTGGGGATAAAATAATCAGACCAGGTTTAATCTCATCGAGCTTTGGCACACCACCCAGGTACAAATATGCAGCATCGAGCTTTAACTCCTCAACACCAACCAGTTGCTCATGGGTCTTACTGTCTGTCAGAAAAACCTCTGAACCTAAACGTTGAAGTTTCCGCACAGCTGCTTGACCACTTAAGCCTGCACCGATAACCAAAACACGTTTACTTGTCCATTCCACGTTGGTTATTCCTCCTTTTCCGAGTCAGTGGCTTGATCCCACCCTATCTTTCTTTAGTTCTAATCCTTTTATTAATTCTCTAATATCATAACCGGCAGGTTTTTGAAAAACTCTTAAATCAAATAGCGGGACTACGGCTAATATATGGTCGAAAATATCTGATTGAATGCTTTCATACGCCACCCATTCGGTATCGTTGGTAAATACATAAATCTCAAGCGGTAAACCGTATTCACCAGGGGGCAATTGTCTTACCATCAGGGTCATTTCTTTATGGATCTTAGGATGGTTCTTTAGATAATTTAGGATATAGGCTCTAAAGATACCTATGTTTGTAAGTCGTCTACCATTAGCCAAATTAGAAGTATCGATATTTTTTTCCAAGTTATACGTGGCTATTTCATTTTTTTTCATCTTCAGATAGTCAACAAGATAATGAATTTTCGCATACTCTTCCAGCATCTCATCTGTGCAGAAGGCTATACTGGTAGTATCAATATATACAGAACGTTGGATTCTTCGGCCACCTGACTGTTTCATTCCCCGCCAATTTTTAATAGAATCTGATACAAGGGCATAAGTTGGTATCGTAGTAATAGTTTTATCAAAATTCTCTACCTTGACAGTGTTTAATGATATATCGATGACAACTCCGTTGGCACCATACTTCGGCATTTCAATCCAATCACCTAACCGCACCATGTCATTTGTCGACAACTGTATCCCGGCAACTAAACCCAACAGCGAATCTTTAAATACTATTAGAAGGACAGCACTTAAAGCGCCGATACTGCTTAGTAACAACAAAGGACTTTGTCCGATGATAACGGCAATTATTATTATTCCACCGACAATATAGCCAATAATCTTCACTACTTGAATATATCCTTTAATTGGTTTATTCTTAGAGACTTCAAAAGTTCTATAAATATCATCTAAAGAATTTAATAAGGCATCAGCAACAAAAATTGCCACTAAGACTATGTAAGCGAAGCAAAATTTCTGAATAATAATTGCCATTTGCTCAGGAAAGGCGTTAGAAAATAAAAAAATGATAATTGCCGGCACAATGTGAGATAACTTATGGAATACCTGTCTTTCCAGCATGACGTTATCCCATTTGAATTTATTTTTCTTTATTACATGGGTAAGAATTCTAAGGATGACTTTTCTTGTAATAAAATATGCCAAAAAACTAATTAAGGCGATAAATAAAGCCAAAATGATCGTAGATAAATATATGCCCCAACTTGCATTGATCCCGTATTTCATAAGCCACTTGGCAATAAAGTTAATCACATAAATGCCTCCTATTTGACTATCTCATGGGTTTGCAGGGTAGCGACCATCCTATCGTTAATATAATATACCGAGTAAGTTTCCTCAACTTAGGGGGTCAGGAGAAATTTTAACTCTCTCCTACCCCAGCGTCGGAACATAGGAGATCACCCCAAGTATGGTACAAATCAATGCGGCAGCCCAAAAAACAAGAACCACTTTCCATTCTCCCCAACCTCCGAGCTCAAAATGATGATGCAGTGGAGTCATCCGGAAGACCCGTTTACCCGTAGTTTGAAACGAAATAACTTGAATAATCACGGAAATTGCCTCCAGAGCAAATAACCCGCCGATAATCAGGAAAACAAATTCACTCTTCGTCAGAATTGCCAAACTTACTAAGGCCCCACCCAAAGCCAATGACCCCGTATCTCCCATGAATACACGGGCAGGATACGTATTAAACCGCAAAAAGCCAAGCGTCCCACCGACTAAGGCTGCGGCAAATACTGCCATATCTGTCTCGTGCGCCAGAACAGCTACCCCGCCGCCCTGGTTAGCTGCCATATAAGCAATCACGATATAACCAAGGCCGACGATCATTGTACTTCCTGCAGCCAAGCCGTCTAACCCATCAGTTAGATTAACGGCATTTGTCATACCGACGATCACCAAAGAAGTGAGGATATAGTAAAATAAGCCCAGATCAAAGTGTATAGATGTAAACGGGATTGCGACATCCGTACCCCTGCCCAGCCAATGAACTGAAACCCACATTAGAATGAAAGCCAAGGCAAACTGCCCAATCAGTTTCTGGTAAGCCCGCAGTCCCAACGAACGATGCATCACTACTTTAATAAAATCATCTATAAAGCCGATTATGCCGTATCCTAAGGTTATTCCGACCATTGTCACCATTTCCAAAGAAGTAGGTTGTTCGGCAGTAACTAGAGCGCTGACAATAATGCCGACAAGGAAAATCATGCCGCCCATGGTTGGGGTGCCGGCCTTTTTCAAGTGTCTTTTGGGCCCATCATCGCGTACGTTTTGCCCAAATTTTAGGGTCCTTAAGACCGGTATCAAGAAAGGTCCCAGCACTAACGTAATGATAAGAGCTAATCCGGCCGCTATAAATAAACGCTCAGACATGTATATTTCCATCCTTTACTTTTCTTGTTCGAGTTGGGCAGTGATCTCTTCCATTTTCATTCCGCGTGACCCTTTGATCAAGACCCACGTCCCCGGTTTATTTAATTCCAGGAGATCCTTTGCTATCGTGATTGCTTCATCGCATGTAGCAGTAACCTTAATGTTTTCTTCAGCGTAACCGGCCATTTGGGCACCCTGGGCAATCTCTTCAGCCAATTTGCCAACAGTGATTAATTGGCAGATACCCAGTTTGGTAAGGGTTTCCCCCACTTCACGGTGACCGGATTCTTCTGCGGTTCCCAGTTCATACATCTCACCTAATATCGCAAGCGTCTTGTTTCCGCCTGCTCGCTCCTTGAGAACCTGCAACGAAGCTTGCATTGAAGTAGGATTGGCATTATAGACATCATTCAGAAGTGTGGAACCATTGATTCCATAACGCACCTCGAGGCGCCTTTTGGGCAATTCCATCTGCACTAGCCCCTCACATCCTACATGCAGCGCCACACCCAAGGCCTTGCCAACAGCCAGTGCTGCCAGGGCATTGAGGACATTATGTTTACCGGGGAGCGGAATATTGGCCGTTGCTTTTTCACACGAATAACTTACATCAAAGGACGTCCCTAATGCCCCCCAAGTCCGAAGATCAGACCCTTTCATATGTGGCTCTACATAAGCACCTTTAAAACCATAGAAGCGAAATATATGTCGATCCTGCAGAGCCTTTTGTACAGAAAAAAAATCTTCGGCGTTAATGATCCCAATGCCTTCTGCCGGTAAAGCTTCAATCAGTTCCCACTTCGCCTGGGCTATTCTCTCCTGCGTCAATAATAGTTCTAAATGCGATGTGCCAATATTAGTAATCACGCCGATATCCGGTTTGGCGATATCACATAAGGTTTTTATCTCACCCAAACCACGCATTCCCATCTCAAGTACCAAGATCTCCGTTCCGAGCGGTGCATTAAGAACCGTTAAAGGAAGTCCCAATTCATTATTATAGTTTTCCTTATTATGGTAGACTTGAAAGCGCTGCGACAGGACTGCCCTAATCATATCCTTCGTGGTCGTTTTCCCATTACTCCCGGTAACTCCGACCACCTTGGCGCCAAGCTCAAGACGCCAGGCATTGGCTAATTCGTGAAGCGTCGTCAGGACAGACTTTACCAGCAGCAGCGCCTTACCTTCAGGAACAAACTGTTTCTGATTGGTCCCCTTCAAGCGGGCTTCATCTGCTATTGCCAGTACAGCCCCTTTATTCCAGGCATCTTCGATAAAATCATGCCCATCCACATGTTCCCCTGGTAAGGCAAAAAACATCTCCCCACCCCGCGCTTGACGACTATCTATAATGCACCCTGCAACCTCTAACGCAGGGTTTCCAATTAAAATACCCTGCACCTTTTGCGTTGCTGCCTTAACTGTCCACTTTCCCATATCCCAGCCCCCTTAATGCTTCACGCGCTACTTCCCTGTCATCGAACGGATAGACTTCTGTGCCAAAAATTTGATAGGTTTCATGTCCTTTGCCGGCGATCAAAATTGTATCTCCCGGCTTGGCTATGCGGCAAGCACTCTCTATGGCTTCCCGGCGATCGCGCAAGGCGACATGATCCACTCCTGAAATGCCACTGATTACTTCATTAATAATCTGTTCCGGATCTTCGGTACGGGGATTATCAGAAGTCACGATGATAAAATCACTTAAGAGCGATGCAGCCTCTCCCATGAGCGGGCGTTTCCCCCGATCCCTATCTCCGCCACAGCCAAAGACAGTAATAAGTCTTCCTTTAGTAAAATCCCGAGCCGTTTGAACAACATTTTTTAAACCATCAGGCGTATGCGCGTAATCGACTATGATTTGAAATGGCTGTCCTAGACGGATATTTTCAAAGCGCCCCGGCACGCCTTGAATTTTCGCCAGAGCTTCGGCAATAGTTCCCGGATTATAGCCCCGTTCAACGCCCCAAGCAAAAGCAGCCAGAGCATTATAGACGCTGAAAAAACCTGGCGTGGCATAATCTATCTCCTGTCTGCTCTCCTGGAAACGGACCACAAAGTGTACCCCCTGCGCGGTAACTTTTACATTCTCTGCCCGGTAATCAGCTTCATTGTCAATCCCATAACTGACAACCGGAGCAGCGGAAGCTTGACGAAGTATATTAAATGAGGGATCATCCCCATTTAAAATGCTGATCTTGGGCTGTTTCTTCCCGCGCAGACTAGTGAATAATTTGCTTTTCGCATCAAGATAATCCGCCATTGTCTTATGATAATCTAAATGATCTTGTGTTAAGTTGGTAAAAATACCGACGTCAAATTCGCAGCCGGACACGCGTCCAAAATCCAGGGCATGAGAGGACACTTCCATCACAGCCAGACTGACGCCTTCCGCAACCATATCCCTGAGAAGTTTTTGGACCTCAATCGCTTCCGGGGTTGTCCTTTCTCCTGGAATCTCCCGACGATTAATCCGGGCCCCGAGAGTACCAATTAAGCCTACTTTCCTGCCGTGCATTGTCCCGATTTTCTCAATGAGATAGGTAATTGTTGTCTTTCCGTTCGTGCCCGTTACTCCAACTAACTCTAAATGTTCGCTGGGATGATCATAAACAGCGGCAGCTAATTGCCCAATTACCTGGCGCACATTGACAACCTTTACTTGAGGAACATTCAGGGGTAAAAAACGCTCGACGACTAAGGCCGCAGCCCCTGAATCGATAGCCTTCCCCGCAAAGTCATGGCCGTCAACCTGAAAACCTGGTACACAGGCAAAAAGATCGCCTGGCTGGACGCGCCTCGAATCCATAGACATCCCACGCACGATGACTTGACTATTCCCAGATAAAGCCTGCACCTCGATTCCCTTTAGTATCTCTGCCAGTGCTTTTGCTATGGCCATCCCTCATCATTCCTCCCCAAGTACTCAAGCTGATCTATCCGCCTGCTTCTCTTGCTTACTTTTTTATTATAGACAAATCCCATCTTCAACAGACCTGAAAATAGCTAATTATTGTCCAAGAGGACTGACCGAAATTGGAATACGCCCCGTGAGACCACGGATTGCTTCAATATCTTCATCCTCTTCTTCCCACCAACGGGCAAGCGTAGGTGCAGATGCATCATTGCCCAGATAAAGAAGCACACTGGATCCCTCTTCTACTTCGGTATCCCCATGTGGAATTTGGTCGAGCACCACCTCGCCTTGACCTTCTATTATTCCCTTAAAACCTGCTTGGGTCAAAACCTTTTGCGCCTCACCAATAGGGAGACCTAAGACTGAGGGAACGGTTGCCGCCTTTTTAATCGGGGCAAATTCAACACCAGGCATAGGTTTACCAGGCGTCATGGGTGCATTTGGATCCGGCTTAATGCCAAGATATCTCAAGGAATCATACATTACTGTCTGGAGCACCGGGGCTGCGACAGCTCCCCCATAAAATGGCACACCGTCGATCACGGCAAGCATCGCCAACTTGGGGTTGTCTGCTGGGGCAAACGCCACAAACGAAGCGATATATTCCCCCTGAATATACCCTCCGTTTGCCACTTTTTGCGCAGTCCCTGTTTTTCCCGCCACACGATATCCCGGCAGAAAAGAGCGCCGTCCGGTTCCATTGGTCACGACAGATTCCAGGGCTTCACGCACTAACTTTGAAGTATCCTCGCTAATAACACGTCGAACCTCTTCCTTTTTGAAAGGAGTGATTACTTTTCCACTGGGACCGACAATTTCTTTCACCAATTGTGGTTTCATGAGCGTTCCGCCGTTAGCCACCGCTGATACAGCTGTCAAGAGTTGAATAGGGGTAACGTTGTTTGTTTGTCCGATAGACATGGTTGCCAAATCGAGAGCGGTCGCTTTTTTCTTGTTGGCAAGAATGCCAAGGGCTTCGCCGGACATTTCAATTCCGGTTTTTTGGCCAAAACCGAAATCCCGCAGATATTTATAAAAATTATCCATTCCCAGGCGTTGGCCCATCTCGACAAAACCCGGGTTGCATGAATTCTCGACCACTTGTACGAATGATTGGTCAGCGTGCCCGCCGGCCTTCCAGCAACGCACATTTTTACCCAGAACTGTGTAAGCTCCCTTGTCAAAGTAGTGTTCTGTGAGCCTGATTTTCTTTTCTTCAAGGGCAGCCGCTAAAGTAATAATCTTAAATGTCGAACCAGGTTCATATCCGTTTTGAACAGCAATATTGCGCCTGGTACTGGGATCTGATGCCTGATAATGATTTGGATCAAAGGTCGGTACTGATGCTAAAGCCAATATTTCTCCTGTATTGGGGTCCATAGCCAAAATTGAAGCACTCTTGGGCACTTGTCCGTTCATATTGATACCCTGACCGGACATCAACTTCTGTAACTCTCTTTCCGCAAATAACTGAATATTTTTATCAATAGTTAAACGCACAGTATTTCCTTGCTTGGGAGCTAAGTATTTATTCTCTGCTTGGGGCAAAGGAATCCCATTAGCGCCAAATTCTTGAAGAATACTGCCTGCAATCCCCTTTAGTTCCGAATCTCTGGTCAACTCTATTCCTTCGAGGCCTTGATTGTCTATCCCTGTAAATCCGATAATATGCGACGCCAGTGTTGCATACGGATAATACCGTTGACTATCCTCAGTCGTTCCAATTCCCGGCAGTTTCAATGCCCGTATTTGTGCTGCCACTTCTGGTTTAACACGCTTTTGAACGTATTCCAAAGCTGAGCGTTTTGTTATACGCTGTTCTATTTCAGAGGCTGATTTCCCTAATAACGGGGACAAAATCCCGGCAATTTCCTGGGCTCTGCCGGATTGCTTAACCTCTGCGGGTATGGCATAAACTGTTTCACTACTGACACTCATAGCCAGGACATTTCCTTGCCGGTCATCAATATTTCCGCGTTTAGGTGCGACAGGTACACCACGGAAGTGAGAATCTTCCGCTTTTTTTCGCAAATCAGCTCCCTGGCTAAGTTGTACATACCCAAGTCGAATAATTAGGATTACCAAGAAAATACTCACACACAAAAAAAGAAAAGCGATTCGTTTACGCATGACAACAAAAGGACCTATTTGTCCTCACCCCCAATTTTAGGAGGCTCCGCGTACCCAAAGCACTTTTATCTTAGCTTATGTAAAATTAACGTTGTGTGGAAGCAAAAAAGCTTGTGAACATCTGTGAAAATTGCTTTAGTGCCGTGAGTTTAACCTCAGCAGATTGTGTTTCCGCCTGGGCCGTCGGAGTCACCTTTTGATCATTGAGCTCAGGCAGTGAACCAGTCACATATACTATCCCAGCAGGTTTTTCCATACCCATAGCAAGTGCTGCACTTTCAATTCTACTTACCGCACGAAGTTTGTCTACCTCCATCTGGAGAAGGTTTTTCCGTGCTTTGATTGTGGAAATCTCCTTTTCTAAGTTCCTTATTTCTGACCCCTGAACAACTGTCAGCTGAATTGTTGCCGCCCCGATGGAAGCAGTCAGCCCAACAACGAAAGCCAATATTAAAATGCTTATTCTTTTGGCAAATTGAACACTTTTTCTCACAGGCAATGGGTTTCTCGCGTGAGATTTTTGCTTTATCGGCTCCTGCCACTCAATTTTTTTCTGAGCTACTACCAATGGTATTCCTCCTCCTTTTCCTTTAGACCGTTAAATCTTTTCAGCAACACGTAATTTAGCGCTTCTTGAACGTGAATTTTTTGCTATTTCCTCTTTGGAGGGAAGAATGGGCTTTCGTGTCAATATCTTAGCTAATGGCATTGCCTTACACTGACATATCGGTAATTCCGGCGGGCACGTACAACGCCCAAGCCAGGATTTCATGCGCTCTTTTACTATTCGATCTTCCAATGAGTGAAAGGTTACCACGGCTATCCGACCTCCATGATCCAGACAACGCAGTGCTTGATCCAACACTCGATCCAAAACTCCCAGTTCATCGTTCACAGCAATGCGGATTGCCTGAAAAGTACGTTTAGCCGGATGATGCCCACCTCGTCTGACCGCTGCAGGCACCGCCGCTTTAATAACCCGCACCAGTTGACCTGTTGTTTCCAGCAACCGTACTTTACGCGCCTGCACTATAAACTGGGCAATCCGTTTGGACCATCTTTCTTGTGAAAATTTCCAGATCAGTTGGGCTAACTCTTCTTCGGTCCAGGTATTTACTATTTCCCGCGCGGTTAAAGAGCTTGAAGGATCCATACGCATATCCAAGGGGGCGTCCTGCATATAGCTGAAACCACGTTCAGCTTCATCCAGTTGAGGAGACGAAACCCCCAAATCAAATAAGATCCCCTTTACCGGTATTAATTCTAATGCTTTCAGTGTTTCTTCCAAAAATTCAAAATTACGATTAACTAATATAACCCGTTCATCTTTGCCAAAGATTTCTTTCGCGTGATTAATTGCCAAGGCATCCTGATCGAAACAGATTAGTTTTCCGGTGGCGTTGAGCTTTGTCAAGACCTGTTTGCTATGTCCGGCTCCGCCTAATGTACAATCGACATATATCCCGGAGGGGTTGGTTACTAGAACATTAACTATCTCCTCTAACAAAACACTTTCATGATGAAAATCCAAACAAATCCGTTCCTTTCTATATACCCAGCTGGACCAGGGATTCGGCAGCACTGGCATAAGCACTTTCCGCCTGCTGACTGTATTCTGTCCAAAGTGTCTCGCTCCAAATCTCCACGCGGCTTGACACTCCAACCAAAACCAGATTCTTTTCTAATTGCGCATAACTGCGTAAATTAGCCGGCAAGAGAATTCTTCCTTGCTTGTCCAGTTCACACTCAGTTGCCCCAGAAAAAAAGAAACGGACAAAAGCACGAACGTCAGGTTGAGTAAACGGCAAAGCGCGCAACTTCTGTTCCAGGACATTCCACTCCGGATAAGGATAAACAAACAAACAGTGATCTAAGCCTTTGGTAACAATAAATTTTTCTCCCAAGGGCTCACGGAATTTTGCCGGAATAATCAATCGGCCTTTTCCATCAATTGTATGATTGTATTCTCCAATAAACATAATTGCTCTCCCACCATTGTGGCTAAACTCCCCACTTCGCACCACTCTGCTCCACTAATTCTACACTTAGAAAGATAATCCTGCAATCCTAAATTAAACCCTCCGAAAAATCTTCTGTAAAAATTTTCTACAGCTTATTAATTAGAAAACGGTTCAGCCCTTCTTTACCAACAAAAACAATCAGACTAAATCTCATAAACAGTCATACACTATTTCCTTAATAAAAGAAAACCTAAACCTTCAGCCGGAGCCCAAAGTTTAGGCCGGAATTAAATAACGATTTCTAACCGTCGGGCGGAATAAAACTCCACCTGACGCTAAGAACTCTGTTAAGAGACGAACGAATTAGCCGAAACGCTTCTCTGTACATTCCTTTGGTATTTTTAAGGTTTGTCCCGGAAAAATTAGATCCGGGTTACGCAAGTTGTTTGCTAGGATAATAGCTTCCATAGTCGTCCCAAAGCGTTTTGCAATCTTATAAACAGTATCGCATTTTTTCACCACATATACTTTATGAGCAGGGGCATGATCGGGAGTTGGCATCGGGCAAGGCTCATGCATTGCAGGTGCGCCACACGGAGGACAAGGCATAGGGCCACAGACATCATAACTAACAAAACCAGGGTCCATATCTACGTCAAGATTGACAAATCCACCAGGTTGACACATCCCAGGGGCCATTTGCATCCCAGGGGCCGCCTGCATCCCAGGGGCCGCCTGCATCCCTGGTGCCGCCTGCATATCTTGCATACCTGGGGCTTGAGCAGGATTATAAGCAACGGAACGCGATTCCATATTTATTTTCCTCCTTTATATTATTTCAAAAGATAATGTTGTACTTTAGAAGATAGCTCTTTAAAAGATAGCTTTTTCTCTTATACTAGTAACAATATATGGTAAGTATTAAATAGTGTGTTTGTACCTCAAAAAATAAACAATAAAACTGCCTTATAGGCAGCGCAACATATACCACTCTTTATATAAATTGAGGATGCATAAAAAAATGCAATAAAAATAAGAAGGATTCATCTTCCTCAATACAGAATACTCAAAACATCAATTATCGCTAACTTAGGAGGATTTTTGGATGAAAAACCTTTTTCAACGCAATTGGTATACGGATGTAAGCCGTAGTGACAACGGCATGCTTAGAGCGGAAACCACTTATCTTGATACTTATCGGGAAGCTGCAGCCCAGCTATTAGTTGACGTTAATTCCTTTATCATAAAAGAAGCTCTGTGGACAGAACGAAGATCTTTACAAACCAAGAAAGTCCGCACACGCCAGATCACAGCGCTGCATGGAGCAGAAGCTTACTTAAATTCCGGTCCTGCCCTAAAAAAAGCAGCCGCATTTCTCGCTGACTCTCTTACTGTTAGTTTATTTGCGGAAGCCATAAGAGGCATTGTGCAGGCTGAAACCTTTCTCTTGGAAGAACGCGGTTATGCTTCCGAAGAAGATTATGATAACGCATGGGCGGACTTTTATTTGGGCTCCTGCAGGTACTACAGCAACTTGGACCGGGTAACCCAGAGTTGGTATGCCCATGTAGGAGAAAGCAAACGCGATGGCAATAATTTGTATGTACGGTTCAAAACCCAGAGCCTGTTTAGTTTGGGTGAGGGGCGGTATTTATTAACGGGTAATTTTAGTGATTCTTTCCATGAAATTAGTATAAGTATTAAATTAGACAAATTTACCGTCGAGCATGCCTCCGGCGTACTTCCACGCACTCCTGACCTGGTTTGCAAGGAAGCAGCACAATTACTTGATAACCTGCAAGGCATTAATTTACATGGCTTGCCCAAAAAAGAAATCGCCACTATTTTGGGCAATGGTCAGGGATGCATTCATCTTATTGATTTAGTAAGTGATTGCGCTCAACTCCTGGAACTTTACCAATTTACCTGATTGAAGACACAGTGACATCAGTCAATTACTTGAATCAAGCATACAAATCCCCTAATTCTCCTAAAAGGCTATACACATGTTCTGCCAATTCGCTTGAAAGCGTTCCCGTTCCACAGCTCGGTGTTAACATACTTTGTTGACGAAGAAGAGATTCATCAACACCACGTTTAACAAGTTCATCTATGTAGTTTTCCAAACGAAGCTTAAGGCTTTGCGCCGTTTCTTGCCAAGCAATCAGATTTGTGGGAACAATTCCCCAGGACAGAATGCCGCCACGTTTTAAGAACGTATTTAGCGGCTCTGCCAAGACCAGCATACTCTGTATATAATCGTAGGCATCAAAATTAACTACTTGAACATTAGAGTCAAAAAGAAGTCCCCAATCCATCCCGGCGCAGACATGTACACCGGCAATGCCACCTTGCTGTATGATTCCTGCAATAATCGAATTTAACTCTTCGATTAACTGCTCCCTTTTTAAGGTAATATGGGTTGAAGCGCCAAAGCCATAAAGCTCAGGATCATCGATCATCATTAGTACCGGTAAGCCATAATGACTGAGCTTTTTTGTCTGCCACTCTGCATGCAAAGCAAGGTTTTTAATCAGCATGTCCCGCAGAGTTTCATCATAATAACTTGCGCGTCTGTTTTTATCCGTAATTTGCATTCCCAAAGATAACGGACCAATAAGCTGTCCCTTAAGCATTACAGCATCCCTTGTACCGTAATCTTCAAGACTATGACAAAAAGCTTCAAACCCTTTACCTCCCAGCGCGCTCAAGCCAAAGCGTTCCAGTGCTTGTTGATCACCCTCAATCGCCTCTAAATACAACGTATAAAAATCCGTCATCCGCTCGACCCAATCCGTCTCATCGACCTGAAATTTCGGATTTTTCGGATCTGCTAAGACTCTGGTTTCAAGCAAAGCGTTAAGATATTGCCCGATAAAAGAGCTTTCTGCTCCAAGTTGCGGAAGTTGAGGCCAATGTGGTGCGAATGGAACACTTTTCCAGATTAAAGCCAGAGCGTCTTCAGCATTGGTTTGAGGTAAACTGCCGACTCCCGTCGCCAAAAACTGAGGTTTAGAGCTTACTTTATGCATATCCCAACCACTTCCATTCCAATTTAATTAAATAATTAACAAGGGCTTGATTACGACGGGTCTTATAATATAGAGAGGAATACCTGTTCACAGTAAAATATCACGCAAGTTCATCTGCGTCAAGTGCCCCGTCCGGCCAAGAATGGCGCTAAACGAGGCGAACAATGGAACGTGTGCGAACGCGCTAAAAAACTAGTTTTTCATATGCCACATATAAATCCAATCCGTGTAATGCAACGAGGCCCAAATAATTAAGACACCGATAATGATTCCAGGTACCCATAATAATGCCCGGTAATGACCCCCAATACGGCGGATATCACGGATACGAATGGGCAGAAACAGGAAGACAAGCAAAATGTAGCCGAGAATTGGAATATAGAAAGAAACTCCCATAGATAGCAAGGCCCAGCCAATGGAGATTAAAACTGCAAAATAATAACGTCGTTCCAACCAATAAACAAGTGCTAATGAATGTGGGGCAGCCGGCAAATGCGGCGCAGCCACACCAATCTGAAACAACCTGATAAATATGAATAAAACGCTTAACACCGCCCAGATCAACCAGGGAGACTGGGCCTGTATCAAATTAATTTTTGGCCACAAATGCGCAAACCATGGGTAAAAATCAATCGGGATACGAAATATTACAGATGTAATCAACCCAGCCAACATCCCTTGGCGAGCTAAAAAATGCAGCCCGTTCCATAACCAAGCACTGCGCAAACGGCGTTTTGGTTTTGGTTCTGAGATTTCTTTGTACCGCCAGGTTACTGAGCGGATGTTCATCCAAACTAAAAAAATCATCAGTAGTGACCAGGCTCCGGCAATATAAGGTTCCTGAAGCCATTGAATACTTGTGGTGGAGGGAGATGCGAGCGTCACTTCCCCCCAGACCCCTTGAAGCTTGTTTCCCTGAAGATAAAGTGACTGCTCCGCGGCAAGCGCCGGGTGAATTACCGGAGACGTATTAATGGCAAAAGCCATATTGGGCTGAACCGCTTGTAACGCCCCACGCAGATACGTTTGAGACAAGGCATCGGTATCTAATCCCTTCCCGACCGTCCAAGCCCATAAGGACGGATGAAGCATTTTAGCTGCAATCACCTTGGCGAAAACATTTGCTTGCGGCAGTCGACGGGAAGGGATTAATTCTACAGGCAGTTCAGCCCACACCCCCATACCGACTCGATCAGCTGCTTGCAGCCATAATTCATCTGGGATCTGACCGATAAAATAAACGACATTAATTCCTTCTTCTTTTTTTGATTTTAACCATAATTCTGCCTGTCCGGCATGTCTTAGGCGAGACTCCTCCCGGACTGTCAAGGCTTCTCCCTTAATCGGGATCACCTGGTCATTTAACACCCACTCCCCTGAAGTAAAAGCGACTGAACGAAGACCCAAGGGCAATACCAAATCATCACGCTCTCCTTTACTGTTCGTGACAGTTAAATACAGATGATAAAGAAACGGTGCCTGAATTGTCCAACGGTGGGCATTAGGCACTGTAAATGTCAAAAGCACTTGTTGATTTTCCGTACCTTCCAGAGCATCTACCTGAAGTGTCTGTTCTGCTATGCCTGCCGATCCATCCGAAAGCACACCATTAATGATCCAAGGACCGCTCTGTGATAAGCCATGATGTTTTATATACGTCGTTACCGAAATTTGCGCCGTAGTATCTACCCAAGTGATATTGATCTTTGGTGTAATAAGAATCGTTTCTGCCGTTGCTTCTAAACGAATATTACCGGTAATCTTCCCTGCTTTAGGCCAATCGGAACCTAAAAACATAGTGCGCTGTACTTTGCTTCCGCTCAGTTTTACGATCAGAATGTTATCCTCTCCATAGCGAAACGCTGTAGCCGGAATCTCCAATCCGTCCGGACCGCCGCTTCCTTCAAATTCACCGATTATCTGGCCGCTAGTGATCCCATTTAAGTACACAGTTGCATGTCCCTGCACACCATTAAAGGTAAGCATCATCGTCCTTGAGGCCCATTCTCCCGGGATTCGAAAACGTTTAGCGATAACTGAAATTCTCTCACTTGAAGGCAATATTATTGTTGACCGATCATGGTTTCCTGTTGGTGGTTCAGATTCCGTTGTCCAGGCCTGACGCAACGAAGTGAACTTATGCCAACTCCCGTTTAAATCTTGCGAATACCGGACAGCACTTAAGGCACTTTGTCCCGTTTGCAGGGATTCGCCTACAGGGTCTTGCCAATACCACCAAGATATTCCTAATATTAACACCATAAAAGTAATTAGGATCATCAATCGACGATTAAACATAAAAACGGCCCCTCATTATTTTTATCTCATGCTCATGGCATCTTTTGCCCGATAGCTAACAGTTCTATGACCCCCTCTTCTTTAAGAGGAAGATAAGAACTGTACAGCTCCTGGATAACGATTTCTAAGCATCCGGTGGAGCAAAAACTCCACCGGATGCTTAGAAATCGTTAATATATTCGTGCAAAGGGGCCAAAACCCTTGCACTAATTACTTAAAACCCATTATTTTGCAATGGGTTTTAAGTAAGGGACCTTATTTTAGATATTTTATTTTTGGCATTCTGGACAAACCCCATAAAACTCCAGGCGGTGCCCCTTAATGAGAAAGCCGGATTTTTCCATAACTTCTTGATCGATGTCAATTAATGGACGATGGTAATCAACCACTATACCACACCTTGAACAAACTATATGATAATGGTTTTTGGGGTTGCCATCGAAACGACTGGACATATCACCATATGACAACTCCAAGAGATACTCATGCTCTTTAAGCATGTTCAGGGTATTATAAATAGTTCCTAAACTGACTCCTGGAAATTTTGCCCTAACATGATGATAAATTTCATCGGCAGTGGGGTGTGTATCTGTTTCCAGCAAAAACTCCAAGATTGCCTGTCTCTGTGGCGTAAAACGGACACCCTTATCTTTTAAACGTTTAAGAATTTCGATTGCGTTCATATTGACATCTTCTTTCATAGTCTTCCCACTTTAAAGTTATTTCTAATTAGATTTTAAATTTATTTAAAAAATTTGTCAATAAAAAAGGAGGGTTGATACCGCCTCTCCT